>JAOUKJ010000408.1 GCA_029882675.1 Cyclobacteriaceae bacterium | reverse complement strand
TTTACGGATGATTTTAAAGAACAGCAATTCACCGGGTTGGTCAAAAGAGACTATAATAATACGACTCTGGGCGCTTTTGGCCAGGGAACCGGCGACATAAACGAGTGGCTGGTGGCAGAAGGAGGCTTGCGCACCGATTATAACACGCAGTATGGTACTTTTGTATTGCCCCGGTTATCGTTGTTGTTTAGGACAGGAGGGAAGCTCACCGGTCGTCTTGGCGGAGCGATGGGCTATAAATTGCCTACAATTTTCACCGAAGAAGCAGAAGCCTTTACCTTCCGGGGTATTCTGCCTGTAGATATGGCAACAACACGGGCAGAGCAATCAATAGGCAGTAATTTTGACCTGAATTACGAGACACTTCTTGGCGATAAAATGACTTTTTCAGTCAACCAATTGTTCTACTATACCAGGATTAGCGATGCACTTGTGCTCCGGGACGAGATATCTACAGGAAGTTATTGGCTGGAAAATGCCATTGGCACGGTTGACAGCCGTGGTTTTGAAAGTAATGTGAAGCTTACCTATGGTGATATTAAGCTGTTTTTGCAGTATGCCTTTATCGATGTGTTATTGAATTATGATAACATCAATAACCAAAAGCCACTCACGCCCAGGCATAATGCCGGAGCCGTGTTGATGTATGAACAGCACGGCAATTGGCGTGTTGGACTGGAGGCCTATTATACGGGGCAGCAATACCGGACTAACTATAGTACGACACGGGATTACTGGGTTGTGGGTTTTATGGCCATGCGTGAACTGGATCGCTTTAGCTTTTTTCTCAATTTTGAGAATTTTATTGATACACGCCAATCACGTTTTGAGGCCATGGTTCATCCTCCTTTTACCAATCCTGTCTTTTCAGAGATATGGGCACCCACAGACGGTTTTGTGGCCAATGGCGGATTGATTTGGAAGGTGTTTGGGGGGCATGAGTAATGTATGGCAAAAAGGCCGTACAATTGAACTTGTTATGCTTTAATTTAATTTTTTAAGTAGCTTTTTGCTTTCCTTTTCAACGTCTTTTCCGGCTTTTTTTCCTTCTTTTTCCAGTACCTTACCGCTCTTTTTTCCGGTTTTCTCAAGATCTTTTCCGGCTTTTTTCAACTCTTTGCCCATTTTTCCAAACTCCACTTCCAGGTCTTTCATCCATAGTTTGAACTTAAACTTGGCTTTACCGACCTTAAATTCCATTTTGCCGCGGTTGAAATTGGCGCTTTGTCCGCGTTCCAGTTCATTACTGTTATCGCCTGCATCCACTTTCACCTTCCCTTCTTCGACTTCCACCTCAAATTCTTCACCTTCGGTTTTTACACTAAACTCAGTACCCAGTACCTTCACTTCACCATTTTCGGTATTTACAGTAAAAGGAACTTCTGCAGTGGCCACGCTGAAAAAGGCTTCACCACTTAGCTCGATGTGGCGTGTTTCAAAATGCTTATCATAAGTAATGGCGCTGTTGCGGTTGAGATAGACTACAGATCCATCGGGGAGTTCGGCCATGTCGAAATTGTCGCCGGTCTTTACCGTAGTCGTTCCCGAACATGCGGCCATAAGCCCGGCAAGGATGATGAAATAAAAGGATGTAGATGTTTTTCTGAATGTTTTCATGCGGCAAAAATAGGGAAAGAAATGGTGAAATGAAAGCGGGGAAGAAAGGCGGTAGAGAAGTAGAAAAGGGAGGGAAGTTACTTGAAATGTTGGCAGCAAACTATCGCCATCAATTACCGTTTTTTAAGAGAGTTTTGATTTATGTTATTGCCAACCACTGGTCATCCGGTACTAAAAAAATATTCTGGATGATGGAAGGTAATACTGCATCCCTCCATATTTTCTCCGGTTACTATTACCAGAGAGAAATCTATTATTTACTGCAGAAAAATATAAGCTTGTTTACAAGATATGAGCGTAAAAATCTGAATGAAATTTTTGATAAAGGGCCTCAAGACAACCTGGAAGGTGATCAGGATTATCCCAACAATTGGAGACTTAAGTGGTTAACAGCGCTCAGAGAAGACGAAAGGCACAAAGAAAGGTATGAAAAACTTTCAGAAGAATTAAATGTATCAGAAGATCGTTTTGAGCAAACAAGTGAGGCCAGGGTTACCATTAGTTTTAGTTCAGAGTCGCCCATATCGCAAAAAAACTTTCAGGGATGGAAGTTGCCGATATTTCCAGGTACCTTTTTGAATTTAGGCCAAAAGACAGTTTTGGAGAACCCTCCGTAACAGGATTAGGGAATGCATTAAGTGAAGTAATTACAATATCTCCCGAGAAGTTATCAGATGAAATAGACCAATTTCAGGGAACGTATTATATCTATGTCTATTATATCCTCAATAGTTTTCGGGATGCTTGGAAACAGAAAAAAGAACTGAACTGGCAAAAAGTGTTGAACTTCTGCTGGGATTATATTTCCATGAGTTCGTTTGGTTCAAATGAGCATTGTTTGAAAAATGAAGGTTGGGGGGCAGACTCCCATTGGGTCGTGAAATCAATTGCCGACCTTATTGCAGAAGGTACTGATCAGGAGCATGATGGCGGAATGGCTAGACATATCGGGACCTATTATTTATGGGGATTTGAAACCCTTGAGAAAAATAGTTTGATTTCGTTGTTAATACAAAAGTCAGATGCAGAACAGATAGGTCAATTAATTAATTTTATTTGGAAGTCAGACAAATATTTTCACCAACTGTATGACGATGACCGGGCGAGAAATGAAAAACGAATTTTTGATTTGGGGGAGGTAATTGAAAAAAGATTTCACGATGATGAGAGTAAAGGCATCCAAAAATTAAAATCAAGGCTATTGACCTTAATGACGTTTGTGAGTGAATTAAAAAAGGAAAATATTCAGTTGATTAAAAATACAGTGTTCTCTTTAGAGAAGGACTATGAGTCAAACTGGTTCCTTGAAAATCTGGTGCGGTTAAAAGACAAGGGAGACTCTGCTTTTGTTACTTACCATATTGGCGATATTATCCTCCATTCCCATATAAGCACACCCCTTCCGGGATTTGGTCAGAAAGAAGTCTATGAATTAGTGTCTTTTATGTATCAGCAAAAAGATCATAAAGATATCAAGGATCTGGCTGATAAAATTTGTAACAAATATGCAGAGCAGGGGCATGATTTTTTGAATGGTCTATATAACGAGAATAATTGAGTTTCCTTGAGTATTTTCTGTCAGGGCCGTAAATCCCATAACCTATGCGGTGGCTTTGATGTCAGTAAGACCATGAACGGATATGATTGTTATGTAGGTATTTTTTTATTAAAATACGTGATTTTGTATTGAAATATACCCAATCTTGGGTATTGACTTCTATCCCGCTTCTTCTCAAATTTAATAATTGACTCGATAGATATATTCTGTAAAATGTAGAGGCCAAAAATTAACTCTTGAACAACCGATAATATTGCGATTAAACCACTTGTATCATGTCAAATACGAAGAAAGAAAACGCTGATTCTGGAGAAGAAAGCCCTACAGGTAAATCCAATATGACAAGCCAGTATATTCCTGCTGATAAATTTACAGAAGTCATAAATGCCGAAAAAGAGAAGTATGTGGGTGACAATCCCATCACCGGCCTCGCCATATCCGGCGGAGGCATCCGTTCCGCCTCCTTTGGCATGGGAGTACTTCAGGGTTTGGTGGCCAATGACGCTTTGAAATATATTGATTACCTCTCGACCGTTTCGGGAGGGGGGTATATCGGTTCATCGCTGACCTGGTTTTTGGAAAGTGGATTAACGGATGGCAGGGGTGCCGGGACTACAAAAGAAAATTTTCCTTTTGGAAATGAGCATAAGGACAATAAAGAAAATGTAAAAACTGACCAATTTATACTTGACTATATCCGTCAACATGGAAATTATCTGACACCCTCCGGAGCATTAGGGACACTCTCACTCGTGGCTGTAGTATTGCGGTCACTGGTCCTGTCATTGCTCTTTTATACGGCTCTTTTAACCGCAGGAATGGTGGTTTTGAAATTAGCCTTTTTGTTTGACAACCCTTTGAAATTAGTGGATTGGAAGCATTGCTGGTGTTGGTTTAATCTCTTGTTGGGCTTATCTGCTTTAGGATTTGGTTTTTTTCTGCT
>JAOUKJ010000568.1 GCA_029882675.1 Cyclobacteriaceae bacterium | reverse complement strand
AACCTGCCGGGAGAGTTCAGGCCAGTAAAAATTCAGACAAACATGGGGATTCTGTTCGATCTCCCGTCCTTTTGCACTTTGATAATTGGTGTAAAATACAAATTGGCCGTCTTCAATCCCTTTAAGTAGCACGATCCGGGCGCCTGGCCGGCCTGTTGTACTGGCCGTAGCCAGCGTCATGCAGTTTACCTCTTCACTACCAAGGGTCATCATTTCCTCAAACCATTTGTCAAACTGAATATATGGGTCAGCCTCAACGGTTTTGACACCAAATTCAGGTTCCAGATATTCCCTGCGCAGGGATGCTAAATTCTTGTTTACAGCCATTGTATTTTGATTATTGGCCAAATTTATCACCTTTGTGTTGTACCGGCAAATATTGGGTATCTTTTTCGTGTTTTTGTATTATGGTAGACAGATATGAAGTATAGTATAGACTTGAGTTGTGACAGTAGTCAGGCATGGATTGATGCGGTCATGAGTGATTTTGATCACTTTTTGAAAGACCATGCAAATTGTGAACGAAAGGCCTCAGCCATGGCCATGAGTTTTGTGGCAAAATACCCCAATCGGGTGGAGATACTGCCAGAGCTTATAGCCACTGGTATTGAAGAGATGGAACATTTTCGTGATGTATATGCCATTATGGAAAAAAGGGGCATCCAATTACCGGCTGAAATAGGCCAGGATTTGTATGTGAAAAAACTGATAGACCATTGCCGGTCAGGGCGTGAAGATCGTTTCCTGGACAGGTTGCTGCTGGCTTCTATTATCGAATGCCGGGGGGCAGAACGGTTCAGACTCGTGTATGAAAACCTTGAAGATCCGGAATTGAAGCAATTCTATCATAACCTGTGGGCTTCTGAAGCTAAACACGGTCATATTTTTGTTAAAATGGCATTAAACTATTTTGAGGAGACTCCCGTTTATGCCCGGTTGGAGGAATTAAATGAGATTGAAGGACAAGTGTTAAAGGGTATGCCGGTGACTGCGGCCTTACATTAAGGCTTAAAACGCATTGTGTATTACATAAAATTCTTATATTTATGATTATAAACAATTAGCTATTTTTGGATTTCTTCAACTACGATAATAAACTTAGTCCTCAGAAAGGAAGGTTGCTCATCTCCGAGCCCTGCCTGCCGGATCCGAATTTTGAACGCACAGTCGTCCTGCTCTGCGAGCACAATCAAGACGGTTCATTTGGTTTTGTGCTCAATAAACCCAGCCAGGTTCTGGTTGAAGATATTATTCCCGAGTTTAAGAATGTAAAGGAAAAAGTTTTTATTGGAGGGCCTGTGCAGCAGGATACATTTCATTTTATACACCGAAATGATCAGCTTGATGGCGCGTTGCCTATCATCGAAGGGCTTTTTTGGGGCGGTAATTTTGAGCAAATTAAAGTCTGGGCAACAACGGGAGCGATTTGTCAGACTGATTATAAGTTTTTCGTGGGTTATTCAGGGTGGGCTGAAGGCCAACTTGAGGAGGAGTTGGAAGCAGGATCCTGGATAGTGGCAGAAAGTGTAGAGGCTGAATATATCTTTGGTGATAAGACTGAAGAATTGTGGAGAGAAGTAATGAAGGCATTGGGGGGCAGGTTTAATATTTATTCTAATTACCCGGTTGACCCCCGGTTAAATTAAATATATCGAAAATAATTTCGTAAACTTGCATCCCTTTTAGCAGGATTAAATATAGTTATGGATAAAGAGAGAGAAGTGTCTGGGGCCGATGGTTCCGGTAGGCAGCCTGAAAAAACAGGTGATGTCAACGTGCAAAGTGAAGATGTTAATCTGGCAGATCAGCCTGATGATCAGGTCAATGTGGAGAGCTCCGTACAGGAAGAAGAACAGATACCTCCTGTGGCACCGGAAGAAAATGTTGCTGAAGGGGAAAGTATAACAGTGCAAGTTGATGAGGTGCAGTCTGAGAAAACCCTGGAAGGTGTAGCTGAAGAGGTTCCGCCCACCTCTGTAGCGGGAAATAATGATCAGGATACTCCTGCAAAAGGCAATGAAGAGGAAATTATTGCCTCGAAGCCCGAAACAGAACAAACAGAAAGCGTACATGAAGATCATGATGAGGCTCATGACGAGCCACATGATGAAGAGGAGATTGTCGATTATAATGAATATTCCAAAGCGGACTTTGTGAAGCTGATCAAGGAGTTGGTTTTGTGGGATGATGTGATCAAAGCCGACAGGAAAGTTCGTGTTATCTCGCCTTTTTTTGATACATTAAAGAAAAAAGACCGCGAAGAAGCACTTAAAAAATTTATTGAGGAAGGTGGAGAAGAAGCAGACTTTAGCTATAAAAACGATGAGCTGACCGACCGTTTCGAGGCGAATTTTCAACTGTTGCATGATAAGAAAGTGAGCTTTCTGAAAGGAAGGGAGCACAGTCAGGAGCAGAACTATGAGAAAAAGCGGTTAGTCCTGGAGAAATTGCGTGAATTTGTTGACTCTGAAGAAACGAATATCAGTTTTAATAAATTTAAAGAGATACAGGAAGAATGGAAACATATTGGCCCCGTCCCACCAGCACATAACCGAACCTTATGGGCAAATTATAATGCACTGGTAGACAGGTTTTACGATAACAGGAGTATTTATTTTGAACTCAAGGAACTGGATCGGAGAAAAAACCTGGAGAAGAAATTGGAGCTCTGTGATCGTGCAGAAGTATTGAAAGATGTGAAAGACCTCAAAGAGGCAATCAAAGAACTCAATGAACTACACCATGAATTTAAACACCTCGGGCCTGTGCCTGCGGATGAACAGGAAAATTTATGGAAAAGGTTTAAATCGGCCTCTGATGAGATTTATTCCAGACGAAAGGAATATGTTTCCCACCTTAAAAAAGAGCTGGAGGAAAACCTGGCAAAAAAAGAAGTCCTGTGTGAAGAGATAAAAGTCTATGTTGAGT
>JAOUKJ010000407.1 GCA_029882675.1 Cyclobacteriaceae bacterium | reverse complement strand
CATGATCACACTGTCTACAGCGGTGAGCGTGCGGTAGGTGTCTTCAGCGAAATCCTGGTGCCCGGGAGTATCGAGTATGTTAACTTTATGGTCGTTGTAATTAAATCCCATGACTGAAGTAGCCACAGATATTCCTCTTTGTTTTTCAATCTCCATCCAGTCGGAGCGTGCATGCATTTTTATTTTATTGCTTTTTACCGCACCGGCAGTCTGAATGGCACCTCCAAACAACAATAATTTCTCCGTAAGGGTTGTTTTACCCGCATCCGGGTGGCTGATAATCCCAAAAGTACGTCTGGCCTGAATTTCCCTGTTAATATCCATAATTTTTCAATCCGGCTGCAAAGGTATGGAAATAAGTGCTTATATCAACACTGACATTATAGACAGATACCGATTGAAGGAAGTGTTGTAGTCAGTTGTTTTCGTGACATCAGTCTGTCATATTGTCACAAAACGGGAGTTGGCACAGGCATTGATATTTCAAAATTGTTTGAGAAAGGACTATAAAAATTAAAGATATTTATCATGGGAAAAATTATTGGAATTGATTTAGGTACAACAAACTCCTGCGTTGCGGTGATGGAAGGAAATGAGCCTGTTGTGATACCCAACAGTGAGGGGCGCAGGACGACCCCTTCTATCGTGGGTTTTCTTGACGACGGGAAAGGAGAGCGTAAGGTAGGGGATCCGGCCAAAAGACAGGCCATAACCAATCCTGTAAATACGGTTACTTCTGTAAAGCGTTTTATGGGAAAAAAATTCAGTGAGGTTTCAGAAGAGCGTAAAACGGTTTCTTATAACCTGGAAAAAGGAAATAATGATACTGTACGCATAAGAGTTGGCGACAGGCTGTATACAGCACAGGAAGTGTCTGCTATGGTGCTTCAGAAGATGAAGTCAACAGCGGAAGATTATCTGGGAACAACGGTCACAGAAGCGGTAATCACTGTGCCTGCCTATTTTAATGATGCTGAACGCCAGGCCACTAAGGAGGCCGGACAAATTGCGGGATTGGAAGTGAAGCGGATTATTAACGAGCCTACTGCCGCAGCATTGGCTTACGGACTGGATAAGAAAAATCAGGATATGAAAATCGCAGTGTACGACCTGGGTGGTGGTACTTTTGATATTTCTATTCTGGAGTTGGGCGATGGCGTATTTGAAGTAAAATCAACCAATGGTGATGTACATCTCGGTGGAGATGATTTTGATCAGGTCATCATAAACTGGCTGGCCGATGAGTTCCAGCAGGACGAGGGTATTGACTTGCGAAAAGACCCTATGGCTCTTCAGCGTCTTAAAGAATCTTCTGAAAAGGCAAAAGTGGAGCTTTCAAGCTCTACGGAAACTGAAATCAACCTGCCTTATATTATGGCTGTAGATGGAATGCCCAAACACCTGGTGAAAAAATTATCCAGGGCTAAATTTGAGCAATTAGCCGATACGCTGATCAAAAGGTCTATGGAGCCTTGTAAAAAAGCTTTGAATGATGCCAAATTGAGCACTTCAGATATTGATGAAGTTATTTTGGTAGGTGGATCAACACGGATGCCCAGAATACAGGAAGAGGTAGAGAAATTTTTCGGCAAAAAGCCTTCTAAAGGTGTAAACCCGGATGAAGTAGTAGCGATTGGCGCGTCCATTCAGGGTGGTGTACTTACAGGTGAAGTGAAAGATGTTTTATTGTTGGACGTGACCCCACTTTCACTTGGTATTGAAACCCTCGGTGGTGTCTTCACCAAGCTGATTGAGTCGAATACCACCATTCCTACAAAAAAATCAGAAGTGTTTTCCACTGCAGCGGACAGCCAGCCTTCTGTTGAGATTCACGTGCTTCAGGGCGAGCGGCCAATGGCCAATGCCAACCGTACCATTGGGCGGTTTCACTTGGACGGCATTCCACCAGCTCAGCGTGGAGTACCTCAAATTGAAGTGACATTTGATATTGATGCCAACGGTATTCTTCATGTGTCTGCCAAAGATAAAGGCACAGGTAAGGAACAAAAAATACGAATTGAAGCTTCTTCGGGACTTACTGATGAGGAAATCGATAAGATGAAGAAAGAAGCTGAAGCTAATGCTGAATCTGATAAGGAGGCTAAGGAAAAGATTGATAAGATTAATGCAGCTGATGCCTTAATTTTCCAGACTGAGAAGCAACTGAGTGAGTACGGCGATAAGCTTTCTGAAGGGAATAAATCGAAGATCACCGAATCTTTTGAGAAACTTAAGAAAGCCCACCAGGCCCAGGACATTGCTGCCATTGATTCCGCTATGGAAGAGCTGAATGCAGCCTGGCAAGGTGCGTCACAGGAGATGTATGCTGCCTCTCAGGAAGCACAGGGTGGTGCACAAGCCGGTCCGGAAAGCGGTGCCGGTGAAGGCTCTCAAAGTGATGTTTCTGATGTGGAATATGAAGAGGTTGATGATACAAAGAAATAATTAATGTCTGAACCATAAGAAAAAAGGCCGTTGATAGCGGCCTTTTTTTATGCTTTTTCATTACGGGTCGAAAAAGAAATTTATTGATGAAATCATTTCTTTTTCTTGAATTGATAGCGAAGCAGGAGGTGGTATTTTGTGGTTTTGGATTGTAAGGCTATATATTTTGATATTCCATTCCCTTTTTCAAACCGCGCTTCAACAGATACCTGTCCGACATTTCCACCCAGGCCAATAACATAGGCCTGTTCATATCGCCTAATACGATCCATTGCTTTGGTTTCAGTGAAAGTCAGGCCATAGAAATCCATTTCCTCAACCAGTTTGTTGTTTGTTTTTTCAAAGGCCACGGCATTGGAAAAACCACCATTTAAAAAGAAATAACCTTTGTGCGCCTCTATTTTATACTTCAGCAAGGTGTTGAGTTTTAGATATCTGAAATCAAAGGTTGAATAAATATTTTTATACTGTTCCTCATTGACATAACGCGAAAGTGTACCCTTGGCATTAAAGGCATAATACATTAATTCATTATTGATAGACCACAGCCTTTTATTTGTTGGAAAAATCAAATCGGCCTGGATGCCCGCTGTGATATTGTAGGAGGGCTTGAAGTCAGCTTTTGACAGGTGATCAAAGTAAGGATGATCACTTTTAAAAATCAGTTTTGTATGTGAGAAGCCTATGATCAGCCCCGGATAAATCCAGGAGATGTCTTGTTCCTGAATGTAGCTTTTATCAGCCCCTTCATCACAACGAAAATATTTATTAAAAAGCTCCAAGAGGTCGGTTGTCTTATATTTTGTTTTTAGTATTACTTTGCTGAGTGGCGGACAGCCAGAAAAATACCTGATGAGTTGTCGCCGGTATTGGTCGTTGGCCAGGAGTTTTTGTTCTCCATCATCATCAAAATAATAGAATTTGTATATAAGGGCCTGGTAATTGCCCTCATCATCAGTAATGAAAAAATGATCCCTGCCATCCTCATCGTTCAGGTGATAAAGGTTTTTATTACCTTCGATCATGACCTGTAGGAAAACGGTGTCCTTTTGATATTCAACCTCAGGGGAAATTTTATTGGCATCACTTCCGCTGTTGGTACTGCGTTGTACTACAGCCCCAACATAGAGTCTGTCTCCAACGTAGAATCGCTGAATGGATAATGGATCGAATGATTTGCTTTGTTCCTGAAGTAGTTTTTTAAAACTAACGGTTTTTGGATTTCTTTTCCATTTTCCGGCGGCTACCAATCCGTTGATCGTGTCGCCCCGGAGTGTAATAATATACCCTTTCTGAAATATTTCCTGGGCTTGAGATGTGTGCCACGAAAGGAGAAAATATATGATCAGGCCGCAATAATAATACCTCATGAATAACCACTTCATTTATAAAGTTCAAGTTACAAAATAAATATACTTTCGGTTTGTGAACATTGTCAAAATGTGATGGAATCTGTTTTGATTATTGGACAAACCCTTTAATATTGTTGTTACGCAGGGTAGGTCATACTTTTTTATTGCGAAAAATAAGCATTGGAGGGATTAGAATGTCGATTAACAGGCCTGAATTAGTGAGATATTTAATAAAAGGTTCAGCAAGTATATTATTCCTGGTCATTATAGCGGGCATTGGACTTCAGGAGGACAGCCGGCTGTTCAGGCAATTGGAACCAAGTCAAACA
>JAOUKJ010000031.1 GCA_029882675.1 Cyclobacteriaceae bacterium | reverse complement strand
GAAATCAAAACCGGCAAACCAACGCAGTGAAATGGGATTGTTGGAAAAATTGCGGTTTGTCGTTGATAATGTGTTTGCCCGGGTTACATATACCGAGGCCATAGAAATACTGCGAAACTCAAAACCTAATAAGAAAAAGAAATTTGAATACCTCATTGAAGGGTGGGGAGCCGATTTGCAATCGGAACATGAAAGGTATCTGGTAGAGAAACATTTCAAAAAACCGGTGGTGCTTTTCAACTACCCCAGTGATATTAAAGCTTTCTACATGCGGCAAAATGAAGACAATACAGTTGCGGCTATGGATGTGTTGTTCCCGGGTATAGGGGAAATAATAGGAGGTTCCCAACGTGAAGAGCGCTATGACCGATTAAAAGCCAGAATAGATGAGCTGAATATCCCTGAAAGTGAACTGTGGTGGTACCTTGAGCTGAGAAAATATGGTTCGGCTCCGCATAGTGGCTTTGGCCTGGGTTTTGAAAGACTCGTGCAGTTTGTTACCGGTATGGGCAATATCCGTGACGTGATTCCTTTTCCCAGAACCCCCGGCAGTGCTAATTTTTAGATGTTAGTCTACTTTTTCAGGAATTTATAGGTTCGGTTAAATTCCGAAGGCCTGTCCCTGATGGTGATCAGGTAATAGCCGGGAGGAAGGTCTTCCACGTTAATAACGTACAGGTCTTCTTGAAGGGGATCGATAGCTACCTTCAGCTTATTGCCGATGATGCTGTGAACAGACACTGTGGCTTCTTTTAATGTAAAATTACTGATGCTCACCTTAATCACTGAGGTGGCGGGATTGGGGTATAAGCTCACCTTGTTGTCCCTGTCGTCCTGGGCTTTACCGGTTAAAGCGAAGGCGAGGACGAATAATAATATGAGATATGTTTTAGCCATACAAGGTAAGTAGCAAATAGTGAGCCACTTTTGGTTCTAACGAAGGAATATAAAAAATGTTGTGTTGTGATGAAATTTTATTTTTTCATCAGGTAGGTTAAAAGAAGTTAATGCTCTTGAGGTGGATGTCTTTAATATAACCGGTCTTCTCTCCCCACTTCACTTTGACCCATACGTCTTCAATATCAAGGATGCTTAAGCGATGGCCTTCACCCAGCACCTCTATCAGATCCGCTCCCGGGCTGGGCCCTTTCATCACAAATACGGGCCCTTCGGTAGTGATGGCCTTGTTGTAATACCGGCCGTGGTTCACGAAATAATAAAGAGAAGCCAGCACTACTACAAACAAAATGCCGGCGAGGTATGGCTTTTGCACTCCTCTGCGCACTTTGAGGAAAAAGAGGAAAGCAAGTAAAAATACATCGCTACCTCCGGTAATCATGAGGAGCTGATCATAATATTTAAAGTACAGCGTAGCGATAAATTCTTTTTCTGTGGCTTCGAAGCCCGTAATGCCCTGTTCTTTGGCCAGTTTTTCCATCTTCTCAAGTGTCCCGTTGTCGGCCGTCAATAAATAATACAGATTGAGGTAATATAAGGCATCGTCATACTGTTTCAAGCCTTCAGAAATAAAGGCCATTTTGAGGAGCATGGCAGGGGAGTGGAGCCCCTGATTGATGAGGTCTTCGTAGATATCATACGATTGTGTATACTTCCCGTCATTAAAAAGGGAGTCAGCAGTTGCCAATTGTTCCTGGGGTTGGGCTTTTAAATCAGTTTTAAGGAGGCTAAAACTAAAAAACAGAAATAAAATCAGAAATTTAAATATTAACTTTTGCATTTTTTGTCAGAGATATTACCTTTGCAACTCCATTTGCGGAACGGCCCTCAAATGTACGAAAAAAACTTAATGATTCGGTAGCTCAGTTGGTAGAGCATCTCCCTTTTAAGGAGAGGGTCCTGGGTTCGAGCCCCAGCCGAATCACTCAAAAGCTGTCAGTAAAATGACAGCTTTTTTTTTGTGAAAAATTATAAAATAAAGAATCAGTTGACGTGATAATACGGCCTCGTACGCCACGTGAATTCAAGTTTAGACACCTAATATGACCGCCCAAAATCATTGATTTTTTGATAAATATTAAATAATTTAGGAACACAATGGTAAATGTAGGATTCGCGTTTAAAGTGAAGGGGTTTGACGCCGGCCTCTTCGGAAAGGAGAAAACAGCCTCCATTTGAAATTAAAGAGCCCTACACCATTAATGTTCATTTTTTAATTGAAAATATTGTGGAAGATTTCAGAAACCAATATAATTGCCTGGATTGTGAAAACTGCTTTGATTTGAGTTTGTTTAATTTTTTATCTGGTGATGAACTAAAAGTAATTAATGAATCAAGGCTGGAGGTCAACTTTAAAAAAGGTGAGATTATTTATAAGCAGGGAACTCCTATTACACATTTAGTTATTATTCATGACGGCCTGGGCAAAACATATATAGAAGGGCCTAACGGTAGAAATCTGATATTAATTTACACAAGAAATACCGATTTAAATGGTGGAGTAGGCCTTTTTTTAGATCAGAGACATCATTCTTCATTGATGGCTGTAACGGATTGTGAAACTTGCTTTATTGATGTTAATTCATTTCGATCCGTTTACAGAAATAATACAGCTTTTCTGGAAGATTACTTAAGGGGACAGTCACAACGCAATTTACACATCCTTAATCAGTTTTTACTTTTAACTCATAAGAATATGGAAGGCCGCATGGCTGAAACATTGATTTATATGAGTGATAATTTTTTCAATAAAGGGCCAATAATAAATATCCCTAAGCAGGATTTTGCCGAATTGACTGCCATGTCCAAGGAAAGCACCATCCGCGTTTTGAAAGAATTTAAAGATGATGGCCTGATTAAGATGGCAAAACATTATATTGAAATTGTTGACCGGGAAGCACTAAAAAGCATTGCAAATCATGGATGATGAAAGAGATCCCATAAAAAAAAGCTACCCCCCGGGTAGCTTTTTTTTATAATCAATTTGAATATTCAACGCAGTGATTACAGTCCCAGATTAGTCTCAGCGGTAGTTAATAAGGTTTTTAAATAACCCGGGTTGTGAACGCCACGGCTTTGATCTTCCATAAGAATCATATAGTTCCAGAAAGCCTCGAATTCAGCTCTTGTAATGGATGCATATGCAGGATGAGCTTCTCCGGTTGTAGCATCTACATGAATGGCATGAATGCCTTCAAGCGCATCCTGAATAGCTGCTATGCGTGTGTCAAAACTGGTTTGGGCGCCATTGACATCAAAACTGGTTTGATCACTATGGCAGTTGGTTGTATTGCAATTAGCAACATTTGCATAGAAGGAGTGGCCACCTGCAGTTTCACTTGCTGTACCCATATGGCAGGTAATACAACCCTGGGTTGAATGAGCTCCTTTACTGCTGGCTCCGTATCCGCCTACACCTTCAAGGCTGTTGGCCTGCGGCCCATGGTGAGGTCCTGCATGTGTACTGCTGATGTATACATGTGTAGTGGGAACATCGAAAGTAACAACGAGTGTATCAGTGGTGCCGGATTGATCCAGAACAGCAGTGCCAGCCGGACCAAAGGCTGCGGTTGTATAAGTTGCAATGTCATCCGGATCTGTATACTTCCTTACAAATGATTTATTCGCTGTGTATTTGTCGTAATAACTTCCGTCTCGCCTGGATTGGTGGCAATTGGCACATAGATTGGAAGAATTGACAAAATCAAATTCAGTCGTGCCGTCAGTGAGGGCTATAACAGGATCAGTTGTAGCCATTGGTGCGGAAATTCCATCTTCTAGGCTCTCGTGGTTGTTGTGGCATGTACTGCATCTGATTCTGGAGGGTGCAGCGATATCTGCGGCACTTACGCCAGGTGCAGCGATGAGGTAATTAGCAAATCCTTCACTTGAGTGGCACCGGGCACAATCGGCCCTGCCACCGGCATAAGACACCGTGGTTGCCGCAAAATGCCCTGATAGTGCGTATGAACTTTTAATGTCGTCCATATTCGCTTGAGTATGACACTCAAGACATGATAAATTACCGGCAACGCCAGGAGTACCATCACTGCCTGCAGGTCCTGCGGGTCCTGCGGGTCCTGCGGGTCCGGGAGGGCCTTCAGGTCCTTCACACCCCATTGCAAAAACACAGGCAATTGCAACTATAATTACGTGGGTAAATCTACTTATATTCATAATTGTGATATTTAAGTTGTACCTGATTATAATTTATATTTTTTTGTATTTTTCAGCTATACAGTTTGTTTGCCGAACACTATAAAAGTAAAAACACCCCCTCCAATTACCAACCGGATATAATAGATATATTACCTGTGAAAAATGGATATTTACTTTATTAAAATTGACATAAATTAAAAAATAAATGAGCTATGCATTCGTTTTTTTGCCGTTATAACATCAACCAGGTACTCATCAATACACACAATTATTTGGAGGTAAAAAGAAATTTGAATTTTATGTTTTGGTTCATCTGAAGCAGCGATTAAATACATCGGATAGTGTCCTGTTTTCTCCTGATAGCAAATCAATAAACACCCAATAATATTTTCTGCGAATGAAAATATGTACCAACAATATACTTTTTACCAGAGAATGCTATTTCAAAATCGGGATATAAAACAAAGAGACCTCCTGGAATTCAGGAGGTCTCTTTGTTTTTAATAATTGTTTATTGTCGGAATCCTTTAAAAATAAAGGATCATGAATTTCTACCTGCCGATACCGCCACCCATCTTCCGAATACTTTCCTGGTAAGCCTCGTCCAGTTTGTCAGCGAGGTCTTTTTCGCCATTTTCCAGCAGTGAGCTTTGCAGGGCACTCAGTATGGCCATGTTCCTTTGCAGCACGGAGCTTTGCGGCGTGGCACCCCGGTCTATATAGTAATCGATTTCATCGATGATACGGGCACTGTAGACTTCGGCCATTTCCCGGGCCTTTTCTTGCTCATCCAGTTGCAGCAGGTAATCCACCAGGGCGTAAGTGCTTACATCGTAGGGGATAGCCTCATCGGGAATTCTTTCCAGGCAATAAAGCAATACCTTTCTGGCCTTTTCCCTGTCACCTTCGTTGATTAGCGCCTCAACCAACGTAGTGAAAGTCAGGCGTAGGTTTTGGGCAAAATCCCTGTAATCTTCACTATAATAGGTGTTGGGGTTGTCCAACTCCCTGTAGTGGAAGTTTTCCATCATGTTCTCATACATCAGTTCGGTATTGACCATGTCGGCACGGGGTATAGGGTTTTCAACCGGCAACAACCGATAGGCATGTCCTTCCTGTACCAGGTAAGGATCCAGGGCATAGTTGATCTGCTGCCTGGAGGTGTTATTGAGGTAAATGGGGCGTTCCCAGTCATTCGTGGCCAGGATGTCGAGCAAAAGCAGGCTGTTTTTCTCTATGGCATTCTGTCCTTGTTTCAGGGGCATGATCATCCGGTCTACCACCAGACTATCCCATTTTTTTGGGATGATGCCTGAGTTTAGCACCTGCTCTTTATCTACTTTGAGCGTGAGTATTTTACTGGGCAGCACATTGGTTGATCTGCCGGGTTGCTTCAACAACTTATGGTCTTCCCTGATGAGTTTCAGGAATTGATCTACGTCCAGGTTGTTTACTCCCATATCTTCATACATCAGGTAGTCGTTGAGCCCACCCTGCTGGTAATTTTTAGGTGTCAATGACAGAGGAAAAGGTTCAGACTCATACATTTTTTCACGCATCTGATTGATGTACCAGTCGGTATTGGAATAGCTCAAGACGACCACGCGTACGTCTGTCCTGAATCCTTCTACTTCCTGGGCATACCATAGGGGGAAAGTGTCGTTGTCACCACCGGTAAAAAGTATTGCATTTGGCGCACAGGAGGCCAGGAAGTTCTTGGCCGAGTCTACGGAATAAAAGCGGTTGGAGCGGTTATGGTCGTCCCAGTTTTGGTGGGCCATGATGGCCGGGCTCACCACACAAAAGGCCGTAGCTATAGCCAGGGATGCTTTCGGATTTTTAATAAACCCACTCAGGAAGTCGGAAAAGGCAATGACGGCAAAACCTACCCAGATGGCAAAGGCATAATAGGAGCCTACGTAGATGTAATCGCGTTCTCGGGGCTCTATGGGAGGTCCGTTCAGGTAAAGGATCAGAGCCAGGCCGGTGAGGAAAAAAAGTAATCCTACTACAGCAAAGTTTTTCTTGTCTTTATAATATTGATAAAACATACCGAGTAACCCGATGAACAGGGGCAACATAAAGTAGTTGTTTCTTCCTTTGTTATCCTTCAGGTGGGCCGGTAACTCTTCGAAGCTGTCCCAGGGGGTCATGTAGCTGGCATCTTTGATGTCGCTTTCCCGCCCGGCAAAGTTCCACAGAAAATAACGGAAATACATTTTACCCATCTGGTGGGTCACCATGTAGTAAATATTATCAAAGAATGTCGGGTTGTCATTGGGTCCCAAGCCGAGTTTCTGGCGGTATATACGCTGATGGTTGGGATCAGTGCTGTAAATACGCGGCATAATGGTCATTTGATTGGGGGGATAGACATAAGAAAGGCTGCGATCTGACACCTCATATTTCGTTTCTCCCTTCCGATAAGATTCACTGCCTTCTTTGGTGTCAACAGGTCGGGCGTTGAAATACTGGCCGTAAAAAAGCGGACGGCTGCCATATTGTTCTCTTTTCAGAAATTTAACAAAGCTCATCACATCTTCCGGATTGTTTTCATCAATTGGCGGGTTGTAATTGGAACGGATCACGATGATGGAATAGGACGAATATCCAATCAAAACGAAGGTGAGGCCTAAAAGAGCGGTGTTTAGCAGGGCATTTCCCTTTTTTATCGAATACATTATACCGTAGAAAAGAGCACCTACGATCAACAATACGAAGAAAACGGCGCCGGAACCAAAGGGCAACCCAAAGGAATTGACAAAAGTAATTTCAAACAAGCCGGCCACCGATGGCAGGCCAGGTATAATGATGAAGTTGATGAGGATGATGATGGCCCCACTGACAATGAACGTAGCCACAACACCCCATTTGGTGATGTTGTCAAATTTCTTGTAATAATAAATCAGGCCGAGGGCCGGGATAGTCACCAGGTTGAGTAGGTGGACACCAATAGATAGCCCCATCATATACGCAATGAAGATGAGCCAGCGGTTGGCCTTACTTTCATCATCGATGAGGTCCCACTTCAAAATGGCCCATACAACGATGGCGGTAAAGAAAGAGGACATGGCGTATACTTCTGCTTCAACAGCAGAAAACCAAAACGTGTCTGAAAAGGTATATACCAAAGCGCCTACAGCAGCGGAGAGAATAAGGGTGATGGCTTGGTATTGCGAAAGGTCTTCTATTTTCCTTACACCCATGATCTTGCGTCCAAAAAGGACGATGGTCCAGAAGAGAAAAAGGATCGAGAAGCTGCTGCTCAGGACACTGACCATATTGATCCAGTAAGCCACACTTTCCACGTCGCCAAAAGCAAAGAAAGAAAACATTCGCCCAATCAACATGAAAAAGGGTGCTCCGGGAGGGTGAGGCACCATGAGTTTATACGATACGGCTATGAATTCACCGCAGTCCCAAAAACTGGCAGTTTCTTCAGCAGTGAGCAGATAAACAAGCGTGGCGAGGGCAAAAACAGACCAACCTGCGATATTATTTATTTTCTGAAAGTTCATTAACTGTGATGAGTTTTATGATTGTGGGGCGAAAATAGTAAATAAATAAGAAAATGACACAAAATACCTATTTGTATACCGTGATATAAAAACCAAGCCACCCCAGAAAGAAGAATACATAACCACTGAAAACAATGGCCCAGGCTATATTTTTGCGCTTTTCGGCGTGGTAGTGGATGGCCTGTGCAAGCATAAACCAATAAATTACCTCAAAGACGTTTAGTGCTTTGAGGGGGTAGTGATAACGGGGTTGGATTTGGGTATAGTCAAACAGATTGATAAGCGACAAGGGATAAAAGCTTCGAATATCGTGAATGTTTGGGTCGGTCTCTACAAACATAAACCAGAGGAGTTTTAAAAACTCAGGGAGTAGAAAAATGGTTTCTGAAATGATGACCAGCCCGAAAATGGATGAATAGGTAATTTTATACCCGAACATAAAACTGCCTATCCACAAAAGAAAAGCAATTAAAGTGAACTTATATAGGTAAACAAAGGGAATGGATACAAATTGCAGCGCACTGACAGCATGCATCACGCCCATTTCGCCTTTTTGTTCCAAAACCATAAAGGCGGCAGTTTCGTATTCAATAAAACTTTTTTTGGCCATTAAAAGTAGAAAAGTGGCCAGGCAAAGAAATATAAAATACAGTTTTTTGTTTGATTCCAGTAGTTGTGTGAACACAATTATTTCTTTATAAAAAGTTAAAGGCTTTAATATGCACAATTTTTGTAAAAGGTTGGAATAGAATGCGAAACTATCGCACATAAATTTTACATTTATGTTTTAATATGACATGAAAACCAGTTTATCCATAATTTTGATGTTGTTGGCGGGGTTGGCTTTTGCCCAAAAGAGTGATACAACTATCATCCTGATCACTGATATGCAGATTCAGATCGAATCTTCCCAGGGTTTGAATGATATGTATAATTTTAAATTCAGGGAAGCACATAGTCAGTTTATGTGGCTACGCAATAAATACTCCTGGCATCCGCTCCCCTTTTTGTTGCTCGGCATGAACGAGTGGTGGAAGATTCAACCCAATCCGGCAAATACAGCGCATGATGAGGTGTTTCTGGCTTACATGGATACGGTGATTATGGTGTCGGAGCGACTGTATGAGAGGCCGGAATACAAAATTGAAGCGGCCTTTTTTTTGTCGGCGGCCTATGGCTTTAAAGGACGACTTTATTCTGATGAAGACCGCAAAAACTGGCGGAAGGCTACTGTCGCCGGCAAGGAAGCACTCAACTACCTCGAAGTGAGCAAAGGCAAGCCGGATCTCAGCCCGGAACTGCTTTTTGGCGATGCATTATATAATTATTTTTCGGAGTGGATACCGGAAAACTACGCAATACTCAAACCGGTGATGTTGCTTTTCCCACCGGGAAATAAGGAACTGGGCATGAAGCAACTCAAAGAAGTCTCCTTCAATGCTTTCTACACGCGAACCGAAGCGATGGTGTGGCTGATGCGTATTTTGCATAATTATGAAAACGACCCGAAGGGGGCTTTATATATAGGCGAGTACTTATACAATACCTACCCTGACAATGCCTACTTTCACCGCTATTATGCCCGGTTGTTATACAGCAGTGGCCGCTTTTCAGATGCTATGACCACCTCGGAGCGAATCATCCAGCGGATTGATAGTGCGCATACAGGCTATGAGGCCACCAGTGGTAGGTATGCTGCTTTTTTTCTGGGCCATATCAATCAGGTGAGGCGCAATTATGGTGATGCTAAAAAGTATTATCTGCGGGCTATCGATTTTGCCCGTCAGATTGGTGCCACCGAAACGGGGTATTATCTTTATTCCATGCTGAACCTGGGTAGGATTTGTCAGGAAGAAGGCGATGAAAAAATGGCCAGGGAGTACTATAAAATGGTTCGTTCGGAGTCGTCAAGAGGCCATTCGGCCAATAAAGAAGCCCGGGAACGAATGCGCGATTTATGATATGTCGAATTTTTATGCGAGTTAAGTTTTCCTTTACCCAATTGGCGCTGGTGTTAATGGCGTCCTGTGCCGGATTTAACAGTGATCAGGTAGATTACATCGCTGAAGTCAAAAGCTTGAATGCAACTGAAAGCCAGGTTGAATACCTGATGGAAATTGGGCGGATAGACCAGGGAATAAGACAGTTGGAAAAAAGAATCCTCGATGCGTTCGGATATGATAGTAAAGAATATCAGGAAATGCTGGAAACAATGGTTCAGGTGGACAATGAAAACCTGGCAAAAATAGAGGCCTTCCTTGAAGTGTATGGTCACCCGACCATTGAAGAATACGGAAAAAAAGCGGCCAATGTACCCTGGTATGTCATACATCATGCAACGGGGGGTATGGAACCACGGATTCGCAATTTCAAGCATATCTACAGGGCATGGAAAAAAGGTGATATTGAAGGCGGGGCAGTGTCTTTTTATCTGGGTAGGATGCACAGGATAAAGTTTGACCAAAGGTTTGATATGCCCGGTCCATTCCAGCGGGAAGCCGAAATTGACACGTTGATCCAACTGCTTGGACTTGAGCAAATGCGGACTGAGGTGGAGGAAGGCTTGTGAGATAATGTCGATATATTTGAAATTAGATTCAATGTCGTTTAGTTAAACCACCTTTGGCCTAACCCTTGAAGGGTTTGGAACCCTTCAAGGGTTGTAATTGCTGTTAACTAAACGATATTGAATTAGATTTGATCCGGATATAGAGCTTTGGGTAATTTTCCAATTCAGGATTAGGTTGTTAATGTTCCCGTTTATATTATTGGTATATTAAACAATTTACCTATGGCCCAATTTAAACGAAGAGATTTTATTAAAAGTACCGTCCTGGCAGGCGTGGGATCATCCGTACTCCAGACAAATAACCTGATTGCCGGAGACAAACCGATAGGGAATAAAACCGCCTATAAAGGAAATTCAACCCCTAAAAAAATTATTGTAGGTGGGGGTGGGATAGCCGGATTGTGTACGGCTTATGAGCTTATGAAAATGGGCCATGAAGTAGTGGTAATGGAAGCTTCAGGAAGGCATGGGGGGCATGTTTTTACCCGCAAAGACGGCCTTTCTGACGGGTTGTATGGTGATGGTGGTCAGGAGCACATTACCAAACCAGGCTATGACCGCTACTGGGGGTACATCGAAGAATTTGGACTGACGGCCCTGCCTTACCCACGCCGGAAAAACCTGCTGCGACGCATCGATGAAAAATTTTATACTGAAGAAATGCTCGCCGATCCCACAGTCCTCAAAGGTTTTGGGTTTAATAGCCGCGAAGTGAAATACCTGTCGGACAATCCCTGGCAGGAACTGCGTTCACTTTTCCTGAAACCCTATATGGATAATTTTAAAGATGAATACCAGCCCTTTGGGATTGGTTATGACCATTTGGACAACACACCGCTGGCTGATATTTATAAGAAAGAAGGTGCTTCTGAAACCGCACGCCGCTTTTTGGGTGGAAATAGCTCATCCGCGCTTTATGGACTGTGGTATAATGCGATCCTGCATCTGCGGGGAGTTCCCGTGGCCCCCTCAGAACTTTACCGCCTGAAGGGAGGAAATCAGATGCTGCCCAACGCTTTTGCCAGCCGCCTGGGGGAAAGAGTATGGCTCAACTGTCCTATACAGGCCATAAAGCATGGAGATACAGGTGTTACGGTGTCGTACCAGCAGTTTAATGAACAAAAAGAAATGACCGCTGATGCATTCGTGAACTGTATTCCCCTGCCGGCCTTTCAACATATTCCGGTAGAACCGGCTTTACCGGCTGAAAAGCAGTATATTTTTGAAAATGTGACCTACGACTCTTATCAGCGGTTTGTTTTTCAGGCCAGTTCTAAATTCTGGGAAGACGACAAACTGAGTATTAATATGGATTTGGGGCATCCGGATATTTGGGGGGTGTGGCATTCTGCAGAAGAAGTTGATACTCACCGGGTTATTGTGCTGGGTACCGGTCCGGGAGGGGTGTCTCCACAACGTGCATTGGCCGGATTCCGTTCGGTGTATCCGGGCAAAGGAGATACCATTGAGATGGCCCTGGGGCAGGATTGGACCAAAGACCGGCATTCACCTACCTGTGAAAGGCTGCCCTTTCCCATGGGCGAGTTGAACAAGTTTTGGCCGGAAATTATAAAGCCCCATGGCCGGATATACTTTGCCGGAGCCTATGCCGATAACCTTAACTGGGGTACGGAGGCAGCTACGCGTTCGGCCAACCGGGTAGCCAAAGAGATTGATGGTTTATAATTTATAATGACAAGGCCCGGCGTGTCCGGAAATCAGGAACGAAGAAGCAGGATTAATGATCCAGAACCTGTAATATGTGGGCCAGGAGCGGGAAAGAATACGGAATAGGGAAGTTTTATTAGTTAGAAATGCAAACAAATAAAAACCTTGTCGGTCTGGCTATGTTTATTTTTGCTGTTTTTTGTGGCATAAAGAATTATGCGCAAAGCACCAGGGCTGATACGAATAACCACCCGCCGGAAGTAAGCCTCAATATCTTGTTTGGCCAGGGACAGTTTAAGTGGAACTCGCTGGTTTATTACAGCATTGCTATCAATGATAAGGAAGACGGGAGTTCCGAATATGACGAAATACCTGTTTTTGAAGTCCTTTTAAAAGTGGTTTACCTGCAGGATTCAGCCCTTTTGAAAGATTATTTGGCGGGAAACAGTATGATTGCACAACGTTCTTTAGGTGTTTTGCAAGGTGATAAAACAAGTGTTTCAACGGGCGGGTTGACCATTATGCGGAAGTCCACCTGTTTTACCTGCCATGCATCCAAAGGTAAATTGATCGGCCCTTCCTTTGAAATGATTGCAGACCGTTATCAATACAATCCGGACAACATTAAAATGCTTACCAAAAGGGTGCAAAACGGCTCTAAAGGGCAGTGGGGTGAAGAGCAGATGCCGCCGCATCCGGGATTAAATGATGTACAAACAGAAAGTGCGGTAAGCTGGATACTGCACCATGGCAAAAACGACGATGTGTATTACCTGGCAGGTATCAAAGGTTCTTTCCGTACCCGGGAAAAGCCTGAAAAGGTGACGGGAAAAGAAGTATATCTATTGGTGGCGAGTTATTTGGACCGTGGGGTACCTGATGTGCCGGATACCGGAAGGTATGGTGGGGACATTTTGATATTGAGAAGTGATGAGTAGCTTGGTATTAAGCACTTTTGTTAATTAAATTAAAGCCCCTGGTCTTATTTTTCTTTTTAGGTGTTCATCTTTTTCATTGTACGTATTTGGAAATACTTTAATGAAGGCATCAATAACTTGTGGTTCATTCTCAAAAACCTTTTTCCAAACAGAATAAAAACCTGTGCCAAAAGCCGTCTTCGCAATTTGATCCGCCATATTTTGATCCGGCAATTTTTTCCAGTTTTCAAGGGATAACTTAGCGATTAACCAAGCCTGTAAACGTAATATCCATCTGGTATCTGCATCTGTAGGTTCGTTGGTTCCTCCAGGTCTGCGATCAAGCCCCAACAACTTAATGGTTGCGTTTGCAGCTTTTTCAATAAAACCATTCTCTTGTTCGGGTTCTATAATATTTTTCTCTGAATAGTTAAAAGCCAGGTCTGTATTATCCCTATCTGGCCACAAATAACCATCCCGGGAAGTATTATTGTCTGATTTTATGGTATTACAATATTTGCATGAGATAAGAAAATTTTCCCATGAAAGTGGAGCGCCACCATGATTTCTTGGTACTATATGCTCAACTTCAAGCATATTAGAAACAGGCATTTCACAATAACTACAGTACCAACCTAATCTGATAGCAAGGTCATTCCGTGCATCTTTCCAATTTTTATAAACATTGGGACTCTTTCCTTTATCAACTGGCCTCATCGATGTTTTTCTCTGATAATCTTATTTGTTCGATAAATGCATCAAAAGCAGGGTTTTGAGAAAAAGGTTTAAGTTTTTTTGCCAATTTTATTTCCATTTTCCCTATTGAGGATTTGCCCTCCTTCAAAGATTTATAATATTCTTTAGCGAAGTCATAGAGTTCTTGCTTTTTAGTGCTCCATTGTGGATTTGGAACACCTTGTATGTTTTCAGCAATATCTTCAATGCTTAAATCGTCACCTCCCAGTCCATCTACGATATTATCTGTATCTAATTTGATTAATTGGTTGCGTTGCACTTCTTGGATAAGAAAAGGAGAATGTGTAGTTGCAAAGAATTGAATTTTAGGAAACGTTTTTTGAAGAGACTTTATTATTTTTCTTTGCCACTCCGGATGGAGGTGAAGGTCCAATTCGTCAATTAGTACTACACCAGGAGTTTCTAAAAGTGCTTCACCTTCAAGTTGAGGGTTAAGTGTAACACATTTAAAGGCTAAATCAGCTATTAATGCCAGGTAATTTCTTGTGCCATCACTAAGGTATTCAAAAGGTAGCGTTCTATTGTTGCCCATTTCAATTATTAAACCGGAGACCATATCCGGATCAAACTCGTAAAAAATATTCTGGCAACCAGGAATATTGTCAATTATAGCTTTTTTTATAACTGCAAGAGCCTGACTTTTTTGTTTTTTTTGAATTTCAGCTAGTTCTTTTGTTTTATACCATTGTGCAAAATGTTTAAATGTTGATTTAGCTTGAAGACAGTTTTTGTATGATCTGAATCTTCCCTTTTCTCCATTTGTGGTATTTTGGAATTTTGTGTTTGCTGCTTCAATGAATAACCTTCCGGTAGCATAATAAGCCAGTGCCGGGAGAATGATTGAGGTATCTCCATTCCTTATTTTTTTATCTATTTCTATGGCAATTTCTTTAATACCAAGGGCCGAACGGAAAAGTGTTTTGCTCTTAAAGCCAGTGAGTTCCCTTTGCCAGGTGATTGATTTGTCTTGAACAACCCCATCAGCTTTAACTATAGTAGGGAAACGATGCTCTACTGAAGATTCATACCCTTGATAATGCACATCATGTGGGTGAATGTGCCTTGAGTCGGTATTGCGTATACCTAAAAAAAATGACCCCATAGAAATGGTCAGTGCTTCCAAAAGTGCAGTTTTACCACTTCCGTTTGCGCCAATGATAAGGTTGAAATGTTTATCAAAAGTGAAATCTACTGACTCATAACCACGAAAGTTTTCCAGATGGAGCTGATCAATTCTCATGTCGAATTATTATATAGAAATCGAAGTTACTTATTTTTGGAGTTTTTTCCTTCCAGAGATAGGAAATTCAAATAAAAAAGGCCAGTCGGGATCCCGACTGGCCTTTAAACCTACTATTTTATCAAAAGTTTATTCTTTCTGTCCTGACAGAAACTCGATCATGTCTCGGATCTCTCTTTTGGACATAATACCACCCATGGGTGGCATGCTTGACGGTATGTTTTGTCTGCTGCTTATCCGTGAAACGGCGATTTCCAAGGGCTCAGCTTCGGTGGTTTTTAGTGTGATTTCTTCTTCGGTCTCTTCAATCAGTATACCTGTTACAGTTTCCCCGTCAGTCAGGGTCAGGGTTACGGTGCCAAAACCAGGCGACAGGCGCGCACTGGGTTCAACAAGTGATTGCAAGAGTTGTTCACGACTAAGTATATTACCGATATTGCTCAGGGAAGGCCCTACTTCCCCACCGTTGTCACCAATTGAATGGCAACGCACACACTGTCCGGTGGAGTTTCTGTAGAAGTATCTTCCACCGCGATTGGCATCCCCGCCCAGAAGGGTGCCGGCGTACATTTCCATAATGGACTCGCCGGAACTTATCTGACTCAGTTGGGCGATGAGCGCTTCCGATTTGGTGGCTTCTACGGCCTCGGTCAGGTCAAGAACCAGCCCTTCTGACAGTTTATTACCAGCCATTTGGTCAATCAGGTCAGCAAGTACGCTTTCTGTTTGCTCAACGGGCAGATCACCCAGAACCCTGAGCAGTTGCTGCTGTTCGCGCAGGTCACCTTTAGAGAAAACAGGCCCTACAATACCGGGCAGTGCTTCTTTGGACAGGTTGAGTGAGGCCAGCAAACCTACTGCTGTGGTGCGTACTGTCGCATCCCGGTCAGACATTCCGGCTTTAATGGCGTCTTCAATACCATCATGTTTCAGTTGTTGCAGGGCCACTAACATGGCCGACCGGACTTCAGGAGTGCTGTTTTTACTCATTATACCTGCCAGCGCAGCGTTGTTATCACTTATGCCCAGCTGACTCAGCATCTGTGCAGTGGCAATCAATACCTCGGGTTGTCTATTTGTCAGGAATTTGCTTATATTTTCTTTCACCTTGGCGGTTACCAGGGCGGGATCTCTTTCAATCGCACCGCGGTAGCGACCATCCACGCGATCCATGACAGATGGATTGGCCCAGGTGCCCAGTGTGGCCAGAGCTTCAGCTCTCAATGAAGCAGGGGCTGTGTTGCGCAGGGCA
>JAOUKJ010000406.1 GCA_029882675.1 Cyclobacteriaceae bacterium | reverse complement strand
TGCTGTGCTAAGTGCTTTTAGGCGCGAGGGTGTTGGAAGTGCTTTGATCAGGGCTGCCCTCAATGATATTGTATTGAAAGAAGGTGATGTGAAATGCTACCTGCACGCGCAAAAAGAAGTGATCGGACTGTATGCTAAGTTTGGTTTCCAAAAGGTTGGGAAGGAATTTCCGGAGTGTGGTATCATTCACCAAACCATGGAAAAGACCGTGATGGAATAGGATTTCTTTGAAAAAACAGAAAAATGGCCCGGATATCAAAAAAGAAAAATGTTTATACGCTCATAGATCCCTTAAGGGAATACCTGCGAACCTATGACCGGGAATACCGATTGCCACTGCTCTATGAGGATTTGCTGGAATATGACGATTCTGTTGCCCTGATCGATAAGGATATGGAAGATACGCTGTGGGAAACAGTCATTTTTCCGCAGCTTGAAGTGAATAATATCCACCAGGGACTGAAGAAAATATATGCCCTGTTGCGGGCAGGTGGCGATTTGTCAGTGATGGATCATCTTTTTATCGAGCGTATCGATATTTGTCTTTATGGCAATACACGCCCTTTTCGGGTTCGGATAGTGAATAAGATCAATGATAATTTTGATTATTTTTATATAAAAAAAGCGGATGCTTCGCGTATCTACGGCCTGGAACTGGAACATTTATTATCACCCAACCGGATCAGTTTTCTGGTGCATCAGGAAACATTGATAGAGGAACATATCATTGGTGTGCCCGGTGATATGTTTATAAAACAATATTTGAATGATCGAATTAACAAAGTAAGACTGGCCAAGGAGTTTGTGAAATTTAATGAACGGTGTTTTGTGCGCTTGCTGGGTGATATGCATGCCAGTAATTTTGTGGTGGATATTACCCCCGATTTTGAAGAAGTCAGTTACCGGCTTCGGGCCATTGACTTTGACCAGCAATCTTATGAGGGCCGGAAAGTGGTGTACATGCCACAATATTTTAAAGAAAACAACCCCATCATCAACCTGGGTATAGGTACACTCACACCCGAGACGGTATTGCAATACCAGAAAGAAGAGCGTTCACTGATCAGCCGCAGATATAAGGCCAACGCCAACGTAGATGACCTGCTAAGGGTCATGGTAACCGACATCATTGCCCCGGAGAAAAATGTGAGAAACCTGGGGCAGGAACTTGCTGATCATCACAAAGACGGTCGTTTTCTGGGATGTAAAACCATGGGCCAGTTGGTGAAGCTGAGCCTGGACAGGTTAATGGGTTGAGGGGCATAATGTATATAGCCTGATGGGCAATGACAATCCAAACCTGCCGGGATGATACAGCGGAGTAACATGGCTGATGCGCCAACTTCCTCGGCTCACCGGGCTTTCATGGCCGGAAACCACCGTTCTGCATTGAGGCGGTATATTTTGTCAATAACTCCGCGGGGTAGTTTTAAGCCTTTAAATGTTCCGTTTACGTTCTCATCTTTTAATTCCTGGTCGGTACAAAAGTACAACCAGTCGCTTATCCAACGGTCATGGGTTCTGGCTTTGACCTCTGCGCCATCTTCACCATCTTCCATGGCAAGGTCAGTGGCATAGAGTATCCGATCCTGGTATTTGATCATGAAATTGCGTATTTTATCATGATCTGCAGCGGATTGGTGCTGGAGGTGGCTGATCCTGGCGGCCATGTCAACGGCCATATTAGGGAATTTGTCAAGCCTTTTGGCAATCTGATCAACATCGTATTCGAGGCTGCCGAGGTGAGCCCCAACAAACCTCAAACCGGGGTGTTTCTCCAGCAGATGATCCCTGGCCGCAATGAGTTCTTCATGCGAGGGATAGTCGGGGTGCTGGTACATGTGGTATTGTGGATTGTTTTTAAAATAATTGCGGTCGTTATTGACCGTCATCTCTTTGACGGGCAACCAGCAGTTCAGCGGTTCCCCGATATGGCCTGTCACAGTGAGGTTCGCGGCCTCCACGTATTGAAAAACCGGATCGAACATGGGGTGGTCGATCAGGATAAAGGCTTCCGAGGTATCCCGGATATCCATGCCAATGTTTTTCCAAACTTTTATCCCGAGGGCACCCTGATTAAAAGAATTCTTCAGATAGGCGAGTTCTTTATTGAGCCAGGTGCTGTCTTTCCTGTTTTCCGTACTGAAAGTAGACAGGTAGTATAATTGCCCGGGGAAGGATTTCATCTGGTACAGGGCGTCTTCTTGCTGTTGTTCAATGGGTTTGTAACTCTGTACTTCCGCATTAAGGCTCAGAAGAACAAAATTATCATCCCTGGCCTGCTCCAAAAAAGCATGTTCTTGCGTGTTGGCATGTGTATGGGCATCGATTTTTCGTACTGTCTTAAAATCTTCAGGAGAATAGAATTCTTCACTGGTTTTTTCCTGCGTTCCACAGGCAAAGGCAACAAAAATCAGGAGAAGAAAAGTTCCAATGGTATTCCATGTTTTCGTATCCATAATATCGGTGTTTTATGCGTTGTAGCTTTTTCCGGAGCAGACCTGATGGGAACAATAGTCCACTGGGGAAACCATGACTTGCATGTAATTTTATGCAATGGTAAGTGTGAAAACCGAAAAACCCAATTAAAGGGAAGATAATTTTTCAACCAGGCATGATTGATAAAATAAAATTTAACTATATTTGATTTTGGAAAAAATGCATTAAATAAAACTAAACACATATCAAATATGAAAATGAGTAAATTGAGTTTTTTAAAGATGGATAAACTTTCGGGTTTGGTTGTGATTGGTATTCTTGCTGTCCTGGTGGCAACCAATGGCTGTAAACCCAAACCAACCGATGAGCCTACCCCTGAAGAAGCTCAGACAACGAAGCTGAGTAGATCCTGGACGGCCAATAAAGTGACTTTTAATGGCACAGAAGACCGGTCTGCCGATTGGTCTGGTTTTACCCTCACGGTAGCCGCTGACGGCAAATACAGCACGAGCAATGCATTTAGCCCGGGCCCCTGGCCGGCATCTGGCACCTGGGCTTTTGCTGCCGATGGCTCTGCGGTCAATATCAATAAAGTGGTTCGGGACGATGGTTTGGAAATAAGCATCAGTGTTTCGGATACCGACCTGACCCTGACTTTTATTTTTAATGATGCGGTAAATAATGGGGGCAGGGTAGATGCTGTGAACGGGGAGTATGTCTTTGAGATGAATTAATTAGCACAGGCTGACTATTTTATGAATTCCGGCTTATACGGACGTCTTTTTAGTCTGTCAAATTGCACATGACAATATGTTGACGAAATTCAATAAAGGCGGTTGTTGATTTGAAGTATCGGAACTTCTAGGGTGGGAAATATTTACCCAGGGTGAATAGGTGATTATAAATGGACTACAATATGAGCACAAAAGACACCAAAAAACAGCAAAGTAATGATGACATGACAGGCAGAAGGACATTTCTGAAGTCTGCTGTGGCATTGGGCAGCATACCAACACTGGCCGGTATGTTTGCGGAAAATGCCCTGGCTCATGAAAATGCCCTGTCTCCCCTGAAATTTCAGGGAGAAGTACCAAAATCAGTTATTGGCCAGTATGGCCCCTGGGCTTCATCACTGCCTGGGAAGGGACCCCGGCCATTGTCCTTCCGGAATGCGAAATGGAAAGACCTGAAATCGTGGAAGGCAGCGGCACTGCCCCGTGTGAAAGAATTGGTTGCAAGCCCTGAAGTGGGAGGGGTGCCGAAAGTTACCGTCGTTAAAAGTTACCAGTATGATGGGTTGCATATCGAAGAACTGCAATGGAGTTTGCCCTATGGGCGACCTACCAGCGCCATACTGCTCAAACCTGCCAACAGCAAAGAACCACTGCCTGCAATACTGGGTTTGCATGATCATGGAGGCAACAAGTATTTTGGTCGGCGGAAAATAACGCGCACATCCGATGACGCACATCCAATGATGAAGGAGCATCAGGAAAACTACTATGAGGGTAAAGCCTGGGCCAATGAAATAGCCAAAAGGGGATATGTCGTGCTGGTGCCGGACAATTTTACGTTTGGCAGCCGCAGGGTGTATTATCAGGATGTTGACTATATCCGTTATGGTGCCTGCAATGTGGAGGGCAGGACAGATGAAAATCCGGAATCCCCCGAAAATATTAACGCCTATAATCAATGGG
>JAOUKJ010000405.1 GCA_029882675.1 Cyclobacteriaceae bacterium | reverse complement strand
AGGAGCCCCTACAAGCCGGCTTACAGCATGGCGCTCCTGATATTCCGACATGTCTATCCGTACCATGGCATTCTCATCATTGAAGAGGTACTCAGCCAGGGCCTTGGACAGTTCTGTTTTCCCCACGCCTGTCGTGCCAAGAAATATAAATGAGCCAATAGGGCGTTTGGGATCCTGAAGGCCGGCCCGGCTTCGACGCACAGCGTCAGACAGGGCCGTAATGGCCTCCTCCTGGCCGGCTACCCGCTTGCTGAGTTCGGCTTCCAGATGAAGTAATTTTTCGCGGTCACTCTGCAACATTTTTGATACAGGTATGCCGGTCCATTTGGCTACAACCTCGGCAATGTCTTCGTGGTCAACTTCTTCCTTTAGCATGGCCTCCTCACCTTGCATTTCTTGCATTTTTACTTTAAAGTCCTCCAGTCGCTTTTCTGCTTCTGTGAGTTTGCCGTACCTTAGTTCAGCAACTCTTCCATAATCGCCGGCCTTTTCTGCTTGTTCCGCCTCAAATCTGATCCGGTCTATTTGCTCTTTTTCGCTTCTTATACCCTGAATAATCGCCTTTTCACTTTCCCAGCGTGCCTTCAGACTGTTCCTGGCAGAGGTGAGTTCAGCCAATACTTTTGAGAGTACCTTTTCTTTTTCGCGATCCTTTTCCCGCCGGATGGCTTCGCGCTCTATTTCCAGTTGCATAATTTTTCTTTGCAGCTCATCAAGCTCCTCCGGGAGTGAGTCCATCTCCAGCCGCAGTTTGGCGGCTGCCTCATCCATGAGGTCGATGGCCTTATCGGGTAAAAAACGGTCGGAGATATACCGTTGGCTTAATTCCACTGCGGCAATGACTGCATCATCTTTTATCCTTACTCCATGATGCAGTTCATATTTGTCTTTGATGCCCCTCAAAATAGATATAGCTTCCTGTGGGCCTGGTTCGTCAATCATTACCGCCTGAAACCGGCGTTCAAGTGCTTTATCCTTTTCCACATATTTCTGATACTCTTTTAATGTGGTGGCGCCTATTGCATGTAACTCACCCCGTGCCAGTGCGGGTTTGAGCAGGTTGGCCGCATCCATGGCCCCTTCTCCACCGCCCGCGCCAATCAACGTATGTATTTCATCGATGAACAGGATGATTTCCCCCGCTGAATCTGTTACTTCTTTGATGACAGACTTTAGTCGTTCTTCAAATTCACCCTTGTATTTGGCGCCGGCAATGAGCAGGCCCATATCCAGAGAAATGATGGATTTGGATTTTAGGTTTTCAGGCACATCCCCATTAACAATACGCTGAGCCATACCCTCAACAATGGCTGTTTTTCCCACACCGGGTTCGCCTAAAAGAATGGGATTGTTTTTAGTCCTCCTGCTCAGTATTTGCAATACCCGGCGTATCTCGTCATCACGCCCGATAACCGGATCTATCTTTCCAGCCCTGGCCAGTTCATTCAGGTTGTTGGAATAGCGTTCCAGTGAACGGTATTTCCCTTCGGCATTGTGATCTGTAACTTTATTGCCGCCCCTTAGTTCCTTGATGGCCGACAGGGTGTCTTTTTTGTTGAAACCGGCCTCTCTTAATATTGAACCAGTTTTATCTTTGCTGTCGATAAGTGCCAACAACAGGTGTTCTACTGAAATAAACTCATCGCCGAGGGTTTTTACTTCCTTTTCTGCTGCCTGTAATACAGCTGCCAGGGCATTCCCCATATAGGGGTTTGAACCACTTACCCTGGGGTAAGATTCGATGGCCGCTGTAAGTTGGGTGTCAAATATATTTTTATTGATATTAAGTTTTTTAAACAGAAATTGCAGCACGTTCTCATCGGCTGATACCATCCCCTTAAGCAGGTGTGCGGGTTCCATGGCCTGTTGTCCATTGCCCTGCGTTATCTCCATGGCTTTTTGGATGGATTCCTGTGCTTTTATGGTATAGTTGTCAAAATTCATTGCTGTTATGTTTTGTGTTTTATTGCCGCTGTTGTAGGGCGATCAAATCTACGGCCAACCTTAAACCTTCATAAAAACAGGAAAAAATGACAGTATATTAATGAGTATATCACCTAAAAAAGACATAATGGCAGGAATTTGATATTGCTTTTAGGGTGATATTGATGAGGTAGGCTTTTTAAGTCCGGCAGATACTTGAGCTGTTCAGGTTTTAGAAAGATTCAGCGCCTGAATCCAGGAGGATAGCAATAATACAACGAGCCCTTTAAAAAGATCAAGGGTACAGTAGATTGTCTATATAATAGATGTGGCCTTATTATACTGTGTTTAAGTTTGAAAATTGTATTTGCGAATCTAATATTATTTTAGAAAATAATTTTCTTCGATATTACTCAACCTGTCCTTTTGATCCCGCGGCCTATCATAAACTCCGGCCACTTTACCGGGTATAAATTCTGCCGGTTAATTATTCCGTTTATCTTTGTAACACTTTCTGTGGTATTATTATTGTCTCTTACTGATTAAAACAAGCACTTATGAAAATATGGTTGCCAATAATCATTGTGTTCCTCTTGTCCGCGCCTGCAACGGCCCAGCAGTTTAGCACAAAATCAAAAAAGGCCATTGCCTTCTACCAGGAAGGAGACAACTACCGTGTCAGGCGGCAGTATGGAATGGCTGTTGATCTTTTTAAACAGGCCGTGGCGAAAGATGATGGTTTTGTAGAGGCCTGGTATATGCTTGGGCTAATATATAAATCGGTAGGAAGACAGGAGGAAGCGATGGATTTTTTGGTAAAGGCCATGGAAGTGGCTCCGGAAGACCGGGTCTATCCCGCCCTTCAGCTCGACCTGGCTGAAATGTATATGTATAAAGGGAACTATACCAATGCACAGGAGCAGCTCAACGGCTACCTCTCAGCTGGTGTGCGGGACAATCGCTGGCGAACACGGGCAGCGAAAATGGAGGTGGATATAAAATATGCACTGAATAACATCGGAAAGCAGCACCTCGACTATAAACCCGGCCCGTTGCCTGATCAGGTCAATGCCTTTCCCATGCAGTATTTTCCGGTATTGACTGCCGATGGGAAAAGTCTGTTGTTTACCAAGCGTGAAGAACAGAAAGATGAAGACATTGTGATAACTTACAGGGGTGCTTCCGGGGAGTGGACAACACCGGTGTCTGTTTCGCGTAACATCAATACCCAGTCCAATGAAGGTACCTGTACGATTTCCGCCGATGGGCGCACACTTATTTTCACTTCCTGCGAGGGAAGAAATGGATATGGTAGTTGCGACTTGTTTATCAGCAATAAGGTGGGCGAGGAGTGGACAAAACCGAAAAACCTGGGGCCTGTAGTGAACTCCCGTGAATGGGATTCCCAGCCCAGCCTGTCTGCTGACGGGCGTACACTTTACTTTGTGAGTGCACGTCCCGGCGGTGTGGGGCGCCGTGATATATGGGTATCAACCAAAGATGAAAACGAACAATGGAGCGCGCCGATCAACCTGGGAAAACAGATCAATACACCACTGGATGAGGTGTCTCCTTTTATACACAACAACAATCAGGTACTTTATTTTGCATCCAACGGATGGCCGGGATACGGGGGCGTAGACCTATACTCATCAGAGCGGCTGGCAGGACAGTGGACCATGCCACAAAACCTGGGCTATCCGCTGAATACCGGTCGCGATGAGATCTCTCTTTTTATTACTGCCGATGGTGAAGAAGGCTATTATGCCCTTGAAACCTCCGGTGGCAATGGGCTGGACAGCCGTTTATACAGTTTTAAGGTGCCTGAAAGTATAAAAATTGCACATCGGACAAACTATGTATTTGGCCAGGTCGTGGATGATGCAACCGGACAACCGCTGAAAGCAAGTATAGAACTTTTCAACCTTTCAGAGGAAGACCCGGTTGCGCTGGTGTATTCCGATTCGTTGAAAGGAGACTACCTGATGGTGCTGACCGAGGGCGCCAGCTATGCTTTATACGTAAATTGCAAAGGTTATCTGTTTGAAAGTCTGTCCTTCGACTATGACGAGGGGGAAAACGTAGATCCCATCGAAAGAATAGTTCGTCTAAAAAAGGCCGTTGCCGGCGTTTCAGCCGTATTGAACAATATCTTTTTTGATGTGGGTAAATACACCCTTCGGTCTGAATCTGAGGTGGAGTTGAACAAGGTAGTTCGTTTTGTTCAGGACAACC
>JAOUKJ010000404.1 GCA_029882675.1 Cyclobacteriaceae bacterium | reverse complement strand
TCCGTTGAGTGCCGCCAGAGCCCTGGCCGCCCGGGCAATAGTGATTTCTCCCCGGTGACCGTCAATCTTTAGCTGAAGGCATAGTTCAACAGTCTTGGCCATAAGTAATTCCGGAACCACTACTTCGGGTAGTAATTCCATGGCTTTCAACACCCGCTTCTGTAATTCGTTTTGTTGGGGTTCCCATTTTTTCAGAAAAGTAGTCGGGTCTTTCTTAAATTCCTCGGCGTAGCGAACCACCTCCACCCGTTTTTGAATATCGGTAATGGTCGTGATTTGTGTATATAAACCAAAACGATCCAGCAGTTGAGGCCGTAGGTCGCCCTCTTCGGGATTTCCTGATCCCACAAGTACAAACTTTGCCGGGTGACGTACGCTCAGGCCTTCCCTTTCTACAATGTTAATCCCACTGGCTGCCACATCGAGTAGTAAGTCTACCAGGTGGTCATCCAAAAGATTCACCTCATCGATGTATAGAAAACCCCGATGGGCACGGGCAAGCAGGCCGGCTTCAAATGATTTTTTCCCCTGCGACAACGCTGCTTCAATATCCAGTGTGCCTACAACCCGGTCTTCAGTAGCACTCAGGGGCAGGTTAACCATGGGGACATGCATGCGACCATTGTGCAGGAGGTTAGCTGCAGGATGAAGCTCTATTGTTTGTGATACTTCATTGATATTCATTTCGCCCTCCAGTGGCATGGCTGGCATGGGAGGCAGCAGGTCAGAGAGGGCCCGGACCGTTGTGCTTTTGGCGGTACCACGGTGGCCCATGATGAGTATGCCTCCCACTGCAGGGTTTATCACATTGAGCAGCAAGGCCAGCTTCATCTGTTCCTGACCTACAATCGCCGTAAATGGAAAAACCGGATCGGATGTTGATGTATTGTTCATAGGTGTCTATGCAAATTAATTCATATAATTGGTAAAGTAAGTATACAGGAATTAATTTTACCCTGAAAGGCTTGAAATATTAAACGCCTTTAAAAATGAAAAGGGCAGCTAATTTTTTATTAAATATCAGCTATTTTGCTTTAAAACCTACACTTCGTTTGTACCAGGCACGTTATTAACTATTTTTGCGGAAAAAAATAAATGACCTGCCGGACGATCTTAGTATTTGTTCTTTTTGTCTTTTCCCTCCAGGTAGCACAAGCCCAGAATACGTGTCAGTTAACGCTCACGGGTAATGTTTTGGATGAAGATCTCAATCAACTACCTGGGGCAACAGTTCGTTTTCTGCATAATAGCAGGGGGATTGCAACAGGTCTTGATGGTGGATTTGCATTTAAAGACATCTGTCCGGGTAGTTATACCATTGTTACAAGCTTTATTGGCCATTCTATTGATACAATTCAGGTAAACGTCACCACCAATGAGGTAATCAGGATTGTACTTAAAGGCAATGAGCTTGTCCTTACGGGTGTTGAGGTTTCTGCGGAAAAGGAGGGGGGTATGAGTGAGAGTAGTACTCTCAATGCGGAAGCGCTGGCCAGAGTGCAGGGACAACCTCTTGGAGAAACACTCAAAAGCCTGCTCGGAGTGACCACCCTAAATACCGGACCGGGCATTGTAAAACCTGTAATACATGGTTTGCACAGCAACAGAGTTCTTATCTTCAACAATGGCATCCGGCAGGAAGGCCAGCAATGGGGTTCCGAACATGCACCGGAGATAGATCCCTTCATTGCTTCTGAAATACGCGTTGTAAAAGGTGCCGAAGCCGTAAGGTATGGATCTGATGCCATTGGAGGACTTATTCTGGTAGAGCCCCCAGCGTTACATAAAACAGAATATTTCGGGGGCGATATTAACCTGAGTGGAATGAGTAATGGCCGTATGGGATTGGCTTCCGGGCTGATTGAAGGGCCGTTAAAGGCTGTTAAAGGCCTGGCCTGGCGTTTGCAAGGAACAATAAAGAAAGCCGGAGACTCACATGCACCGGAGTATATGCTTACCAATACGGGCATTGGAGAAGTCAATTTTTCCGGAGGAGTAAGTTATGGGAATAAAAAGCGGGGAGTAGAAGTTTTTTACAGTAGGTTTAATACAAAGCTGGGTATTTTGCGCAGTGCCCATATTGGCAACCTAAGTGACCTGGAAACGGCTATTACAAGCAGTATGCCTACCATCATTGAGGACTTCAGCTATACGATCCTCAACCCACGGCAGGAAGTAAACCACGACCTGGTGAAATTGACTGGATTTACGGAAACAGATGAACATACCCGTTGGGAGCTGATATATGGCGGACAGCTTAACCGGCGACAGGAATATGACATCCGGCGAGGAAGCTATTCTGATGTTCCTGCACTTGACCTTACCCTGATGAGTCATTCGCTTGATTTGTTCAGGGAAAAGAAACGTGACACGCAGATCAATTCTTTGGGAATGACGACTGTATTTCAGATCAACCGATGGGATCCCAATACAGGAAAAGATCCGCTTATCCCCTGGTTTAACCAGCTGACTACCGGGGCATTTTGGATCAGAAAATGGGTGCATGCGACCTACGAATCTGAACTGGGGATGCGACTGGATTATAAAGACCTGCTGGTGAAGGCCTTCAACCGGGCCAATCAACTGGTGGTGCAGCCCTACCAGTTTTTTAACGGATCAGTTACGGGGGGTGTTCAATACGCCCTTAGCGAAAATTTTTCATTCAGGAGCCAGTTGGGTACAGCATGGCGTCCGCCACACGTGAGTGAATTGTTTAGCAATGGAGTACATCACGGTACAGCATCTTATGAAAAGGGACTACTGATTAATGAGGATGAAGATATCTATGCAGATATCAGCACCAGAAAGGTTTACCCTGAGTATGCCGGAAAGTGGACCAATAGCCTAAGGTATAGTAAATCTATTTTTAGTATAGAGGGGCTGCTCTACCAGCATCTGATTAACAATTTTATTTATCTGATGCCCCTGCCGGGTGAAACGATTCTTACTTCAAGGGGGGCTTTTCCTGTTTTTCAATATCGCCAGACGGATACCTGGCTGCGCGGAGTGGATGGTTCGCTGGGTATTGATGTCACCAGGAACCTCCATTATCTGATGAAAGCTTCGGTGATCAGGGCAACACACCGGACTACCGGTGAAGGCATTGTAATGATTCCTCCGGGACAACTGGAAAATACGCTCCAACTGGAAATTGAAGGGGGTGAAAAAATAAGTGATTTCCACCTTTCTGTTGGATCTCTACTGGTGGGCAAACAATTGCGTGTAGCTGAAGATACCGATTTTGCCCCTATACCCGAAGGGTATTTTTTACTTAATATGCATACGGGGATCACCTTGCCTGTAAACCATAATTTTCTGAATTTTTACCTGAATGTGGACAATATACTCAATACGTCATACCGTTCGTATATGAACCGGCTTCGCTATTTTTCAGATGAAGTGGGACGGAATGTGACACTAAGGCTAAAATATGATTTCCATAATCATTAAGAGCATATTTTCATCGACAACGTGACGAGTGCAATAAGCGATATTGTTTATAAAGCTTAGATTAGGCACGAGTGAGGGCACTGTGAGTGGCTCCTTATTTTGCTTCAAAAGTTTTCCATCTTCCAATGTATTGTGCATTTTAGCGTTCTCCAAGAAACTCAGTACTTATGAAGATATCAATCAGGCAATTTATCCCTTTGGTTGCGGCAATTCTTTTGTTAGCCGGTTGCAGTAAGGAGCAAACCATAATGACTCCTGTCAAAGAAGAAATCCAATACCCCTCTGGTAAAGAAAGGGCTCCCGGTGTGGGCACCAATCCCATGCAATTGTGGTACAAGCAGTCGGCGAATAAGTGGGAGGAAGCGCTGCCTTTGGGCAATGGCCGCCTGGGGGCTATGGTGTATGGAGGCGTATCACGTGAGCACATACAGTTCAATGAAGAAACCCTCTGGACAGGCCAGCCTACCAACTATGCACATGAGGGAGCACATCTTTATCTCGATTCTTTGCGGGCACTACTTGAGGCTGGCCAGCAGGAAGAAGCACATGCCCTGGGCATGGCTGAGTTCATGAGTGCTCCGATGCGTCAAGAGGCCTACCAACCCTTTGGAGACATCTTCATTGATTTTGATCATACCGATACGGTGAAAAATTATCGGCGATGGCTCGATCTGGAGCAAGCTGCCACCTGGGTGACCTATGAGATGGGTG
>JAOUKJ010000403.1 GCA_029882675.1 Cyclobacteriaceae bacterium | reverse complement strand
ATTAAAATCTGCTAAGGCATCCTCTTCCACCTCTTTAATCTTCACAGGGACAATCCGATATGCCGCTCTACCACCATTCAGAGGAATGACTATTCCACTATCTGCCTGCCTGGCCTCCTTTTTAAACAGTTCCAACTCATTTTTCCAATGCCCACCATCCGTATTAAAATAAGCGTTAGACACCAAAGGCACCAGGACTACCGGCTTTAATCTTCCCCCATTATTTGGACTTTTCACCTTTCCCCTGAGCGAAATATCTTCACAGGCCACTGAAAGTTCCCTGTTAAAGCTTTTTTTGTATTCCTCATAGAGGTGGTTTGACAGGTGTGTCACAAAGGCATCAGCACCTTCATCCTGCTGACTATAGCTTATAAAAACATCACAATCGTATCCGGGTATTAAAGCGGGCATATCACACGTATTTCATTAATCCGCAAATATAGTATTTCAAAATTATTATGTGCGGTTTTGTTTTTCAAATGGCAAAAAAAGCCTGGGTGGAAATACTGACAGGCCAAATTCCACCTTCCTGAATTTCGTTATCCTTTCGGGTTGGTTCAAAGAATTACCTCTAATTAATTGCAAGAGGGTTTGTGCATTAAAAGCAGCCTGGCATGCCCTGATGATAATACAAGTGCAGTCAAAAACACCAACTTTCATCAATATCTACACACCTCTGTAAACAGGCAAATCTATTAGAAATGATACGGGATTGAAGTCGCTAATCTGGCCATCCAGGGAATACTGTTTTTTTGTTTTCTGAGTTCATTTTCCTTTAACATCAACTCGTACTTCATCTGAACAGTTGTTTTCTCATGGTTGACATCGGTGAGTTTCATGGTTTCAATAACAAGCTCAACCGCCCGTGCTACCTTTTTTAACTGGTTGGCGTAAATTGTATTACACTCATTTTTAGGTGGTTGGTCAGATGGCATCAAGGGCCGGTCAATGACGCTGGATTGATAAATCAGTTCAATTGGCTTAATATCGCTGTCTGTTTCTTTCTCCAACAAAGCCAATTTGGAGTCTTCCAACTTATTGATCAAAATTGGAACGACTCTGTGAACGGCAGTTTTTCCTTCCCGGGCCAGTTCAATTCCATAATCATCGCCATTGGCATCATCGACAAATTTTTTAAATTCACTGATCCATTCCTTTCCTTGCGGATTACAATATCGATGAGACATCACTGGAATAAACACCAGACTCTTTTGGTGCCTGTTTTCATAGGGGAGATTGGGATCTCTTAAACAAACAGAAAATTTAGGGCCGTATATTTTCCGAAGTTCCCATGTGAGGTTGTTAGCGAACTCACTGACCCAACCATTATAAATATTGTCTTTTTGACAGTAACTAATGACGACATCGTATTTAAAGCCAGGGATTGATGTGGGCATGATTAATAGAGATATAGGTTGCTGGATTAATTCATTTTTTAATAAACATACGTTGTTTTTTAAAGTAGACTAAACCAAAATCCATGGACAAACAAATATAGCGATAATATGTACAATATAAAGACGACCAACAGAAACTTTAAAATAAAAAAATGGCACACCCGTGGATCAATTCAGGTGTGCCCGTATGCAGGATCATTTTCGCTTATTCATCTTTAATCACATCTACGGGATTGGTGCGGGCGGCTTTCAACGACTGATACCCCATGGTGAGCCAGGCAATGGTTACGGTTATCAGACCCGATAAAACAAAAGCCCATAGGCCCGGCTCGATATGGTATGAAAAAGTGTCCAGCCATTCCCGTGCAGCGAAGTAGGTGAGCGGAATAGAAATTGTAAAAGAAATCACGATGAGTAGTGACAGGTCAGCAGAAACCATCACAATGATATCGCTTATGGTAGCTCCAAAGGTTTTCCGGATGCCTATTTCTTTAAACTTGCGTTCAGCAACAAAAACAGACAAAGCATACAATCCCATACAACTGATCAGGATAGACAAAATAGCAAAATACATAATAATGTTAAAGGAAGCTTCGTCCTTTTCATATTGCTTTACTAAAATATCATCCAGCAGAACCGATTCAAAAGGAGCATCGGGCATCTGCTTGTTCCAATCGACTTCGATTTGATCCACAACTGTCGGATAAGCCCCTGGATTTAAAGCGACAACCAATTTACTGAAAGTATTGGTACTATCCAGCTGATAGACCATCCCTTTTAAGTCATTATGCAAACTCAGGTGGTGTATATCATCCATTACACCGATCACCTCAAATACCAGACGCATTTCTTCAAAATCAAAAAACAAATTTTCACCGACAATTTCAGAAACCTGATACCCCAATTGCTCTGCCAGCACCCGGTTTACAATAATCCGCCCTTCCGTGTCAGCTTTGCTGTCTGCATGAAAATTTCGCCCTGCGATAATTTGTATTTCCATCGTCTCAAGCCAGTTATCATCAATCTCAGTTCTGAAGGCAATAACTGCCTCCTCCATTGATTTTCCCTGGGCATATAAAGCTATATCTGTTACAATATATTCTCCGGGAACAAATGATGTTCCGGTTACTGCCTTTACCCCGGGAACACCTGTTATTTCATTCTTTAAAGTCTCGTATTTCATTTGATCCTCTTCCCCGGTAAGCGGTAATACAAGTTTAAAAGCAGAATTATATCCTTTGTCTTTCTTACTGATAAAACTGAATTGATCGGAAATAATGATAATGGAGGAAATAAGACTCACTGATATCACAAACTGAAAAACGACAAATACTTTTTTGCCAACACCTATACTACCGCGGTCTGTCAGCCTTCCTTTCAACGCTTTTAGCGGATCAAAAGAACTCATAATAAAAGCCGGGTATGCACCTGCCAACAAGGAGGTGATCAGTAAGAATGCCAGGAGCAACAGGCCTATTAATCCCCAGTTTTTAAAATCGACGGACAAATTGGCTCCAAGCAACTGGTTAAACCAGGGCATGGCCAACTCCGCCAGCAAAATGCAAAAGAGAACAGAAATAAACACAAGCATAAAAGACTCGGCAAGAAATTGCTTTCCCAGCACAAAAGGAGAAGCGCCCATGGCTTTCCTTACCCCTACTTCCATGGCTCGTTTCCCGGCTTGTGCGGTTGATAAATTAACGTAATTGACACATGCCAGTATCAGAACTAAAATACCAATCGATGTAATGACTTTAACATACAACTTGCTTGTGTTTCCGGGAAAATTGGCCGTGAGGGAGGTATCGAAATGTATTTCCTCTACAGGCTGTAACTCCATGTACTTCGTTGCACCCAGAATGGCCAAATCTTCTTTCCCGTTAATTTGAAACAATTCATCAATTTTACCTTCTACTATTTTGGCGTCCGCACCTGGCAATAATTTTAAATAAGTATAAACCAGGTTATTGCCCACCCAGTTGTTCATTGATTGAATCAAAGGCTTCCAGCCGGCATGGTGCATAGGTGCAATAAAGGAAGGTTTGAAATGGGTTTGATAAAAGCCATCATCAATGACTCCTGACACCATAAACTCCGCCTCACCAAATATGGTTTTTAGCCTGACCATTTTACCCAGCGCTATTTCTCTGCCAAATAGGTTATACGCCAACTCCTTTTTTAGCACAATGTTATTGGCCTCACGCAGGGCATGATCAGGGTTTCCTTCAATAAAGCGGTAGTTCAGGATATTAAACAAGGCAGAGTCGGCCGTAAAGCCATCCTCCAAATATAAAATTTTATCACCATGCTTTATGATATTCTTGTCGCCCATAATACTCAGGGGTAAAATTCGTGCAGATTCCATAATATCAGGAATATCTGCTTTGATCACCGGCCCGATGGGAACAGAAGAAGTAGCTACAGACATCTTCTGTTCTTCCATTATACTCATATGCGAAATCAACCTGTAGGTGTCTCCCCCATGGTGCTTATCGTAACTGTTTTCCTCAATCACATAGAGAAAAAGCAATAAACAACAGGCCAGTCCAATAGATAGGCCTGAAATATTAATTAGGGCGAACATTCTGTTATTGAGAATAAATCGCATGGATACTTTGAAGTAATTCTTAATCATCGCTTTACCTATTGTTTCCTTCTCCTCTCCCAATGCTATGCCATTTTCAAAAAATCACATAAACCTACTTCAGAAGCCCTTTTTTTATTTAAGTGCCCATTTTTGTGAAAAATAGTGTCCATAAATGGACAGCCCATTG
>JAOUKJ010000402.1 GCA_029882675.1 Cyclobacteriaceae bacterium | reverse complement strand
ATGTCCACTTCTGTGGAGCTTAGAAAACAATCAATGGTATGGTTATTATTTTCCGGGCCGCCGTCAACGATAAGTTCAACTTTTCTATCCGGCTTGGCCGTGTCCCAGGCTTCCCGCAATGTTTGCATCCTAACTTCTCCGCTTACCCGGTCGGCCATGTCCCAACTAAGGATTTTCCGGGAGTAGTTATCGACTACCAGCCTCGCCCGCCGTAGTTTTAACGAAGGAGGGGAGGGTTTTGAATATCGTAATGTCGGCCTCTAATATTGATTTTCTACTCCTTACACAAAGAACCCCCAATTCGGCACACGTCTCCCGACTCGTCGGGACTGACCCCGATGATAAATCGGGGAAAGGATCTCACTAAAATTAACTCCTCCTTCAATTGCGAGGCAGGACTAACACTGTCCCACAGATTAGTGAGATGCTTCACTACGTTCAGCATGACGTGTGTGGCGTTGAGGTATTTCCCTCAGTCAACAGGCTTTTCATTTTCTCCACTTCCGGAGGCCGCAGTTGGTTGGGGGATTGAATTATGAATTGTGAGGTATGAATTATGAATTATTCAACGACACCGGATTTAGGGCAATATGCCTGATAACAGGCCAAAAAAAAATGAAAAATTCCCGAAAATCAAGAGAATTTACCCCATTCATAATTAATAATTTATAACTCATAACTCCCTTTTTGAATTGTGTTTCGCGTTTTTGCTAATAATGATCTCTGGCGGAAAGAATGAATATTTTATCATCAACAACTTCATAAACCAGTCGGTGTTCGTGATTGATCCTCCGTGACCAGCATCCCGTTAGTTGATATTTCAACGGTTCAGGCTTTCCAATGCCTTTAAAAGGACTTTGTTGGATTGATTCTATTAGTTGACGTATTTTTTTTAGAATTTTTGACTGGCCGGCTTTTTTGAAAAAGATAATATCTTCTTCAGCCTTAAGGGTATATTCAACTATTCTTTCCATATTTCATCCAGCTCTAAACTGACAGTTTCTCCACTTTTGGCCTGCTGTCTGCTTTCCTGGATTTTCTCTACAAACTCAGGTTTATAGGAACCTTCCTCTACTTTTACAAAGTTTAGATTTTTGATCAGCTCCATAAAGAACTGAAACTTATTGTCCGGAATGTTCAGTGTAATTTGCTTCATGATTTACAAGTAAATCCAATAGATACGTACAATCTGTCTTTAATACAAATATAAGAACCCTGTATAAGTTAAAAAAATTGTAAATAGGAAATCTGCCAATCAGTTGAAAAGTTGGTTTAGGTTTTTTTGTTAAGGGGCACTTTTGACCTGTTTTATCCATTGAAATTATTTAGAAAAGTTGCCCAATAACAGTGTGAGCATAAGAAAGTCGGCAGTCCATAGTCGGCAGTCCCGTATGCTCGGGAGGTTTCTGGCAATCCTTGGGGAAGAACCCCGGAATTTTACGACCTGTCAAAGTCTTGCTACTTGTTACTTATTACTAAAGGTTGTCAAGGGCTTTCAATCATAAATATCTTTTCTATGCCCCAGTGCAATGACCTCAACAGTCAGGATATTGTCGTAGACATCATAGATGATCCTGTAATCGCCTTTACGGATACGGTAGCCGCTCCGCCCTTTGAGTTTTATGCAACCATGTGGTCTTGGATCATGTGCCAGATTTAGAATAGCCTCAATCAAAGGTTCCGCAATATTATCAGTAAGCTTGTCAAGTTGTTTTTGGGCTGTCCGGGAAATAAGAAGTTCATGCTCAGGCATCACTTTTTTGTTTGCGTTTCCTGAGATAATCACTAAATGGGATAGATTCTTCTTTGCGGGCTTTTACACGATCATAGAGCTTAATGTCTTCCAATTCTTCCAGTTCATCGAGCATTTTTTGATAATCTTTTATAGGCAGGATTACAGCCAGTTTATTGCCATGATCGTCTGTTACAAATTGGGTTTTCATGATTACGTAAAGTTGTCTTGAAAATCGCATTATAATGCTTAACAAATTTAAGTAAAAAAAATGGTTAAGTATAAGTTCGGCCCTGTTGTTCTCGAAAAACTTATTTAAACGGCTCCAACGAGCAGATGATTGTGATGAGTAGCACTGCTAATCCCACGATAATTCTATAAAAAAGTGCCCCAAAAACACTTGTGAGCAAAAGAAAGTCGGCAGTCCATAGTCGGCAGTCCCGAATGCTCGGGAGACTAGTTGTAATCCTTGGGGAAGTTCCCGGAATTTTACGACGTGTCAATGTCTTATTACTTGATACTCACTACTTATTACTATTATTAGCAGTCGGCAGCACTACAGGCAGCAGTACCCAATCTACAGTCCCGAATGCTCGGGAGCTTTTCCGTAATCCTTGGGAAAAACCCCGGAGTTTTACGACTTGTTTAAGTCTCATTACTCATTACTCACTACTTGTTACTTATTACTATAGCAGGAGAATTCAAACCAATTCATCATTCGTCATTTATAACACATAACTCCTCGGCCTGGCCACCATCAGGCTGTCCGCCGCCCTGTTACGGGGAGACAGACACTTCTATGCCGGGCTGGACACAGGCCAAGAGCAGGGGAACGAGGAGATTTAAAATGGGTAAAGAAAAACTTTCTATACGATGCGACAGCCCCATCAGGACTAAATCCCATTAAACAACGCAAAGCTCTCCATGTACTCGGGCACATAGCAGTTCCAGCCTTTTTCAGCGGATACTTTATCGGCCAGGGCCTGAGCGCTTTCCCTTTCCCCATGGACAAAAAAGGTCATCTTAGGCTTTTCCTTTATTTGTGACATCCACTTGACCAACTCTTCCTGATCGGCGTGTGCAGATAGCCCGTCAAGCATTTTTACCTGACATTTCACGTCTACTTCTATACCGAATATCTTGATGGTTTTTTCCCCTTTTTGCAGTCGACTCCCCCGTGTGCCTTCGGCCTGATACCCCACCAGCAACAGGGTGTCGTTGGGGTGGGGGAGGCGGTTGTACATGTGGTGGAGAATACGGCCACCGGTACTCATGCCACTGGCTGAGATAATAATGGCATTGCTCTTAATATTGTTGATGCTGTAGGAATCTTCGTGTGACCTGACATACTTGATGTTTTTAAAATCAAATACCGGGTGGGTAGGATCGCTGAGGTCATCGTCGTGGAGTTTGTGCAGGTAGTGGTACTTGCGGTACAGGTCGGTGACGGAGATGGCCATGGGGCTGTCAACATATATATTTACGTCGGGAATTTTTTTCGCCAAAAGGAGCTTTCTGAAATAATACATCAGTAACTGCGTGCGGCCCACGGCAAAGGCCGGGATGAGCAGGCAACCGCCATTTTCGAATGTCTCATTAACCATCACCTCCAGTTGCCCCTCAATGTCTGCGGCCGGGTTGTTGCGATTGCCATAGGTAGACTCCATAAAGAGAATGTCGGTATCATCAAATACCTGAGGGTCGTTAAGAATAGGGTCGTTATAGCGCCCGATGTCGCCTGTAAAAGTGATTTTCTTTTTTTGGTTGGGTCCATGGACTTCTACCTGCAGGGTGGCTGCCCCCAGTATGTGGCCGGCATCAACATAATTGATCAGGATGCGCTCGGCAATGGGAAATGTTTTTTGTAAGGGTACAGGGCGGATGAGCCCCAGTGCGGCTTCAGCGTGTTTGGTTTCAAACAAGGGTTCGGGATGGCTGTGTTTGGAATATCCTTTCTTGCGCGCGTAGGCGGCTTCTTCCTCCTGTAGTTTGGCCGCATCGAGCAGGATAATACGCATCAGGTCGGCAGTGGCTTCCGTGCAATAGACCGGGCCGGCAAAACCATTTTTCACCATTCGGGGCAGGTAGCCCGTATGATCCAGGTGGGCATGGGTGATGACTACGGCATCGATCTTTTGTACATCAACCGGAAAATCATCCCAGTTGCGCAGCCTGTTGGCCTTGAGTCCCTGAAAAAGCCCGCAGTCGATCAGTATGTTGAAATCACCGGTCTCCAGCAGATATTTTGATCCCGTCACCGTACCGGCGGCACCGAGAAATTTTACGCGTACATTGATGTTCATGTGTTAAAGTAAAGGGAAATCATTGAGAAGACAAAGAAAGGGAAAAGGTAATAAAGCGGGTATTGCTGGAAATAAGGAGAGAAACAGGGAAGGAAAGCGGTAAAGAGGTAGGGGGCAAGGCGATGCAAGCACCGCGCATGTG
>JAOUKJ010000401.1 GCA_029882675.1 Cyclobacteriaceae bacterium | reverse complement strand
GGTTTTGGCATAAGAGGAGTATAACCCACCATCATTCACAGTAACTTGTGTCTTCGGTATTTTATCCAACCATTTTATTTCACCCTCAGGGGAAAAACTCACAATGATAATATCGTTTCTATAGTAGTAATACATTGTATTGGTCATCATTGCCCCATTAGCACCCTGTGTGGTATAGGTGACCACATCCGTATAATACTGCTCACCTATCAAAACAGCACTCCCGTCTTCATTAATCACAATGTCGTCCAGATCATATTCATAAAGCTCTACAACTTTTCCTTTTTCGGCCCGCTTACGGGTTTTCTTTTCCTGCCGGGCCGTCATGTCCTGCGTAATAAAATCAAGGCCAAATTCCTTATAACTTGTTTTCTCCACCTTTTTGGTCTTGCCATCCACCCGCAGATAGTATGTGCCAATAATACTAAAGGAGCCCTCTTCAGAATAGTAACCGGCACAAATCAGATCCTCATCATCAGTAATGGCCACTTCCATATCTACCAGAAACCTGCCAGGCAGATCAACAATATGTTCTTTGAAATCGGCCCCTTTATTTTGATAACTGAGAATATGGTATTTGTAATTTGGCTTACCATCTCTCTTATGGCGCCGCTTTTCATTAAAAGCCACACCCAGAATGTAAACATTTCCCTTGTCATCGATATTATGTTCCTCCACACTAAACAGGTTATCAGTATAGGGGAGCTCTACCTCTTTCTCCCACATTCTGTTCATATTTTCGTCAAAAACATGAAAACCGAAACTCTCCTTTTCCCTTTTCTCATACGGCATGGAATAATAAAGCAGTGCTTTGGTCTTGCCCCTGGATATTCTGTACGAAAATCCCCCGGTGTTCCTTCGCCCACTCCCGGTATAATCTATTTCGGCAACAACTTTTCTGTCACCATTGATGATCATCCGGGCCTTGTCTATACTTTGCACATACAGGATGTTTTTCTTTTTTGACTGGATTTTTTCAGATGTAAACAAGTAAAGCTTATCCTTTAACTGAATGACAAACTCAAAAGTCATTTGTGATGCCAGGTGGACTTTTTCAATAAGCAATGATCGCGTGGGATTCATTTTATTATCATAATGTGCAAGATAAAGTGCAAATCGCCGCCCCTTAATGCCCAATCCTTTTCTTTTGATGACATAAACCCCTGTTTCATCGTATCCAACAATGCCGGTAACCATTGATTTTCGGGATTCCCGGGCCATATCTCCCCACATCACATCCACATGGTCAGAAGTTGATTGTCCAAAAGCCTGCAATCCAGGCATGGCCAATAATAAATACATTAGTAATTTTCTCATTTTAAAATCTTGTTCACAGGTATTTAAAGATAAGATACAATGATAGTTCAAAAAACCACTTACTTCCCTTTAAATCGGCCAGTCAACATAAGAATAGTTAAGAAGCGCTTTTTCGGGACAATTACTGACCCCTTTAAACCACAGCGCATATCACTCCTTAAACCCGGATTGTCTTTTTGGACTCCAATTTATTTTGTCAGTAGAAATAATTTTATAGATTTGGTGTTAAGCTGAAATTAACACTACAGCTGAAGCTAACCTAAACCTCTTTAGCACATGCAGATAAAAGAAAGTCCAAAAGTATACGATGTATGCATCATCGGTTCAGGAGCAGGAGGCGGAATGGCCGCCAAAACCCTCACAGAAGGCGGCGCTGAAACCATCATGCTGGAAGCCGGCCCTGATTTCGACTCGGCCCAGGGCGATATGTTCCGCTGGCCGTACCAATCCCCCAGAAGGGGGGCAGGCACCCACCGGCCTTTTGGTGAGTTTGATGCTGCCTATGGGGGTTGGGAAATTGAGGGGGAGCCCTATACCCGAAAAAATGGCACCAGCTTCGACTGGTTCCGTTCAAGGATGCTGGGAGGACGCACCAACCACTGGGGAAGGATCTCGCTTCGCTTTGGGCCGTACGATTTCAAAAGGCGCAGCATTGACGGACTGGGCGATGACTGGCCCATCTCCTATGATGACGTCAAGCCCTATTATGACAAAATAGACAAAATGATAGGCATCTTTGGCAGTGTGGAGGGCATTAAAAATGAACCTGATGGCATTTACCTGCCACCACCAAAACCCAGAGGATATGAATTACTTATTAAGGACGGATGTGAAAACCTGAACATCCCCATCATTCCAAACAGACTTTCGATACTTACACAGCCGTTAAACGGCCGGGCTGCCTGCCACTATTGTTCGCAATGCAACCGCGGCTGCTCCACACATTCCAATTTCTCATCGCCTTCTGTGCTTATTCCACCGGCAAAAGCCACCGGCAAACTGACCATCGTCACCGGGGCCATGGCACGGGAGATCATCACAAACAATGAAGGCGTAGCCACGGGGGTATCGTATGTGAGCAAAGAAGACGGGCAGGAATATGTGGTCAGGGCAAAGGTCGTCGTAGTGGCTGCCAGTGCTGCTGAATCGGCAAGATTGTTGCTCAACTCCAAATCATCCCGCCATCAGAATGGACTGAGCAACTCCAGTGGCGTACTTGGAAAATACCTGATGGACAGCACAGGAGCCTCCATGTCGGGAATCATCCCCAAATTGATTGACGGGATTCCCCATAACGAAGACGGTGTGGGTGGCGCACACCTGTATATCCCATGGTGGCTCAACGATGCCAAACTCGACTTCCCCAGGGGATATCATATTGAAATTGGAGGAGGCCGACGGATGCCTTCTTATGGCTTTGGCGGCGGGATAGAACGCAACAATAAAATGTTGGGCGAGCTGGACGGCGCACCCCGCGCAAGTGGAGGAGGTTATGGACAGCAACTCAAAGAGGATTACCGCAGGCTTTACGGGGCCCGCGTAGGCTTTGCCGGCCGTGGAGAGGCGATCGCCCTGGAATCCAACTATTGCGAGATAGACCCCAATGTAGTTGATAAGTGGGGAATACCGGTACTCCGCTTCCACTACAAATGGACCGACTACGAACGGCTCCAGGCCAAACACATGCACGACACCTTTGAAGAAATCATCCACAGCATGGGGGGAATACCCTCCGGGCCAAAGCCAGGCCCCGAAACCGAATACGGACTCGCTGCTCCGGGAAGGATAATCCATGAAGTAGGTGTGACAAGAATGGGCGATGACCCGAAAAAATCTGTACTGAATAAGTACTGCCAGGCCCATGAGGCCAACAATGTGTTTGTGGTTGACGGCGGATCATTTGTCTCTATGGCTGATAAAAACCCGACCTGGACCATCCTGGCATTGTCATTACGCACGTCAGAGTACATTCTCGACCAAATGAAACAAGGAAATATTAAATCATAAAACCATGTCAACGAATATCTCACGCAGGGACTCCCTGAAATATATAACACTGGCGGGTATTTCTACCGGACTGATTGCCTGTGGCCCCGATGGAAAGGTAGAAACGCCTGCCCATGACGCCCATGACCACACGGCCACTGCCGAAGATGGTTTTGTGAAACTGAGCGAGGCAGACCTTCAACTACTCAAGCAAAAGTTCTTTACTCCGGAAGAATTGGAACTGGTCAGGGTACTGGCCAACCAGATCATCCCTTCGGATGAACGCTCTGGCAATGCCGAAGAGGCCGGTGTGCCTAAATTCATCGAATTTATGATGCTCGACCAGCCCTGGTGGCAAACGCGTATGCGCGGCGGCCTGAAATGGATGGACAACTACTGCCTCAAGGCACATAATACCAGCTACACCCAATGTACCGAGAGCCAGCAAAAGGAACTGCTCGACAAGGTTGCTTTTCCCGACACCGCCCCACCGGAGGTAAGCCAGGGCGTAGCCTTTTTCAACATGTTCCGCAATTTTGTGTCTTATGGTTTCTGGAGCAGTAAAATCGGCATTGACGACCTGCAATATACCGGCAACACGGCCTTCCCCTGGGACGGCGCCCCACAGGAGTGGCTGGATAAGCTGGGCGTGAGCTATGAGGGATAGTTAGTGGTAGTAAGTAGTAAGTAGTAAGTAGTAAGTAATTAGACTTTACGTAGTGTGAAAATTTACGGTGTATTGCCTGTATTCATTACTGACTATAAGGATTAGGTAAGGTGGTTTTAAATTACCTGGTATTCAATTTTACCCGCTGATTACCACAGTAAATATTAAAACCACCTTCACGCACAAAGCCCAGCAAGGTCATATCAAA
>JAOUKJ010000030.1 GCA_029882675.1 Cyclobacteriaceae bacterium | reverse complement strand
GTTAGCTGATACAATAAAGGCAACCACGATCAATAGCGGTGTTTATCTGCCCGTTGAAAACAGTTATTTACTCGGCACGGATCAGGGTCTGCTTAAAGGCCAGTATCAACCGGAAATCAATGATTATGTTTTCGGGCAATTACCACATTTGGCATCAGGTAAAATAGACGTAAGCTTTATGTATAAACAGTCCGACAGCCTGATTTGGATAAGTACGAAAGCACAGGGTAATTATGTATTCAATCCCCATACGGATGCCCTGAAAAAATTGGCATTTAATGATGCTTTGGGGGATGTTGAGTTCAGGGATATGGCCGTTGAACAAAATGGCCAAATATGGATATCCGTGAAAGGACAGGGGGTTTTTCAGTTGGATCAAAACCTGCGTATATTAAAAAACCTGAACACCACCAATGGTTTTATACATAATGAAATATATGCCATTTGCCCGGATAATGAAGGAAATATATGGTTTGGATCCAGGGAAGCCGGATTGGTTATGTTGGATAAAGCCGGACAACTTATCTATTTTACACAGCAGGGGCTTTTCCCGTCCAAAAGTGTGAATGATATTATAAAAGACGCTCAGGGCAATATATGGATAGCAACAAATGGAGAGGGCTTGTTTACTTTTAGGAAGGGGGAATTTTATAACCTAAAGAAAAAAGACGGCTTGCTTTCCGATTTTTGTGATAATCTTACCCTAATCCCTGAGCACCAAAGCCTCTGGGTAAAGCACCGTAACGGGCTAAGTCAGATAGATCCGGATGATAGAATACTTACCTATAGCACCAATATGAATTTTTCAGACAACAGTCTGGATAAAAGTGTTTTCTTTAATGGAGACAATAATTCCTTGTGGCTCAATGAAAAAAGCAAACTCATCAGGGTAGCCACCCTTTCTTTACAACGTACTACTCCAAAGCAAAAGCCAAAAATCACCGGTGTAAGCTTTTCATTTGCGAATGAAAACGAAATTAATTTTTCAGAGCGAGGTAAAAGACCGGTTTTCACCCCTGAAAATCTGGAGTTGTCTCATGAGGCGGATCACCTCACCTTTCGCTTTGTTGCAATAGCTTACCAACCCTTCCACAAGAATTATTACCGTTATAAACTTTTGGGGTTTGAACAAAACTGGTCACCTGTTACAGAAAATAATACAGCCACATATACCAACCTGAAACCCGGAAACTATACACTTCAGGTGATGTCCACGAACAATCCGAAAAACTGGATAAAGAGCACTACTGAATACAATTTCCATATAATCAAACCGTATTGGGAAGAATGGTGGTTTTATATGGGGCAGATCATTGTATTTATTATGTTGTTTCTGATTACCTACAACATGAGCAGATACAGTAAAAACAGGAAAAGAGACAAATGGATATTGCGTCTTATGGTTTACGTTTGCCTCTTTATCATGTTTGAATACCTGCAAACTTTTCTTGAACCTTATACAACTATTTTCACCAACGGAGTACCTGTATTTAAGTTAATGATCAACCTTATACTCGCACTTGTATTGTTTCCGGTAGAAGCATTTATCACTACTTACTTCTATTCTAAGTCAACCACAGTAAATCACATAAAATAAAAACTATTATTATTTCAAATCAATTTCACCTCTTTAGTTGTTATATCTTAAATTAAAAATTATGAAACCCTGGAAACTGAATTTTACCCCTGCAGATGGCCACTTCAGAATGGGATTTACTTATTCACCGGCCATCACCCGGCATTTATATACTTTCAGACATGCAACAGCCCAAAATATAATATTTGGAAAAATACATAATGGAATTGATACTGAGGCCAATTATTTTGGCAGTTTTTTCCCATCGGAAGAATTCACCAGGCCCGGTATCAGTAGCTCAGACTCTTTCTTTAATGTTGAAGGCTATTTACCGCTGAAGAAAAAAATTAAGCCATCATAACAATGTTGAAAAGCACTTATTCCCTTATTCGCTTCAAAATGGCTTCTTTTAATGATCTGCTGACCGGTATAGTATTTTTTCCAATTCTGATCATGTTTCCCTCCAGCACTTCAATCTTGTCCAACCGAACAATGTAAGAACGATGTACCTGCAGGAAATCATCTGAAGAAAGTTTATACGACCATGTTTTCAAGGAGGATAATGTCAGGTGATATTGATCTTTCAGGTGTATCTTCACATAATCCCCATAGGCCTCCAGGTACAAAATATTTCCCAGATCCACTTTTACCAGTTTAGAATCTTCCTTTACAAAAATATATGGTGTTGTTTTTTCAACCAGATTTTTTCTCGCTCTATTTACAGCCTTTAAAAACCGGGAATAATCTTCCACCGGTTTGAGCAAATAGTCCGTAACATTATATTCAAAGGCATCAAGTGCATATTCTTCCTTGCCACTGACTAAAATAATCTGAGGCGGATCATTTAATGTTTTTATTAACTGCAAGCCACTCATTTCCGGCATTTCGATATCTAAGAAAAGGATATCGACTTTATTTTTATCCAGAAAATTAGCGGCATCAATGCCACTGTCAAAACACCCCATAAATTCCAGGAAATCAGTCTTGTCTACATATACCTGTAGTACCTTTTGAAAAAGTTTATCATCATCAACTATTATACAACTTAAATTACTCACCTTGTCAATTTTTAAAATCCATCTATTCACCAACCTGAAGAAAACAAAACCAATATAAACATAACATCACAAATATCACATTACATATCGATATATAAATAATAATGCTCCTGAATTTTGTTGAAAATAAATTGAATCAATATTATTTAATTACCAATTTACGCCTTCTTCATCTTACATTACCTGTCATTCCTTGATTATTGTCCCTAAAAAAGTATCAAGTACCTGAATACCCTCACGACAATAACGATTAATTCTTTCCAAATGATAGTCCTTTGAACTCCCCTCTATTTCACTTCTGTTTATTAACGCCTCCAGTACTTGAATTTCCTTTATGAGAATCCCTGCACGAAACAACTCCAGCCCCGGATATACCTTGTGAATTAATGCATTCATCAAAGTCAAATCACCATTCCTGACTGCTGAGTTAAACCCTAGTTCAAATTCATTAAGCTCTTTACCAAAAGTGGAACAGATATCAATTAAAAAGGCAATATCATTATCAGCCATTACCTTTACACCGGACAAATCAATTACCTTTTCTTTATTCTTCATAATGGCTAATGACCTTATTATAAGATTTCCATATAATGATAGTGCAAATTTATTAAAAAATCAATGCAATCTACGAAGGAATTTCAAGGGATCAATCACTAAAAGTAGTGAGTAAATCACCCTAATTATGATAAAGACTTTCATCGGCACAAACGATATCTTTGCTATAGTTATCAACATATAAACAGGCAAATATGAGAATTAATCAACACCTCATGTTTAGGGTACTCCAGTAAGTCATCGATTTATTCTTACCATTGAACGAATATTTTTCCCTAAGGTTCATTGATGATATAGGTTTACTATAGGCTGGTATTTCTTTTTTGTATTGAAGGGGTTATGGTTTTATCTAATATGTAATGATTATGAGTGAGATTTTGATTGTGGAAGATGAAGCATTGATTGCACTTTCACTTAAAGAACGATTGGAAAGGTTTGGGTATAAGGTTTCAGGGATTATTGACCGCGGTGAAGACATACAATCCACCATTGAAACCAATAGTCCTGATCTGATATTGATGGATATCAACCTCAAAGGAAAACGGGATGGAATTGAAACGGCCACATATATAAAAAAAACATGGAACATACCCATTGTTTTTCTCACCTCCTACACCAACAAAAGTATTCTGGACAGGGCCAAACAAGCCGAACCCTATGGTTATATTGTCAAAACAATTGATGATAACAATTTGCATATCACCATTGATGTGGCACTGAATAAACACCAGGCCAATATGGCGTATTTTAATAAAACCAATAAAGAATTAAACGACAAGAACAAGCACCTGAAAAAAGCCAATTATGACATTGAACAGCTCACATACAACTTGTCTCATGCGGTAAAAGGACCTCTGGCATCCATTCACGGGCTGATCAATTTACTGGCTACCGAAAAACCAACTTCAGGATATGAGCCTTTCCTAAAAATGATGCAAACCACAGTAAACAGGCTGGAAGGATATATTCATGACATAGTCACCTTCGCAGAAAACAATAATGATATTATATCTCAGGACAAAATATTTTTTGATCAATTAATTCCGGATATCATAGAAAGCTTACAGTTGATTGAAGGCTGGAAAAGAATCGATTTCAAATTTGAAAATAACTTTGATGGCCCCCTTATTTCAGACAAACGCCGAATAACTATTATACTCCAAAATTTGCTTATGAATGCGGTGCAATATCACAATTATTCTTCATCGTTTCAGTATATCGTAGTAAATGTAAGTACAGTTTTAGGGCGTCCTACCATCACAGTACAAGACAACGGCCTGGGGATTGATAAGGAAATGCAACCACAAATATTCAATATGTTTTTCCGGGGCAGCATAAAATCTGAAGGCTCAGGATTGGGTTTATATATTGTCAAAACAGCAGTAGAAAAGCTTAACGGAAAAATATACATGAACTCAGATCCCGGAATAGGCACCTCCTTTACCATAACACTTTAAAAACAATGGAAACAAAAGATATTTTGATTGTAGAAGACGAAGCGCTAATTGCCTTTTCTTTAAAAGAACGGATAGAAAATTTCGGTTATCGTGTTACCGGGATAATTGACCGGGGTGAAGACGTAGTGCCTGAGATAGAAAAAAACACGCCTGATTTGATCCTGATGGATATTAATCTAAAAGGAGAACAGGACGGCATTGAAACCGCTGGAATGGTGAGGCAACATCAGGACATCCCCATCATTTTTTTAACGTCTTATTCCAATCAGGGCATTATTGACCGGGCAAAAAAAACGGGGCCCTACGGCTATGTAATAAAAACCGTAGATGATAATAATCTGCACATTAGTATTGACATGGCATTAAACAAGCACTTGTCAAACCAGCAGGTGAACAACCAGCTCAATAAGGAAATAAGAAAATTAAAGTCGCTCTACGACAATAATGTCAATATGGTCGTGCGCATGGATGTTGAGGGATGTATTGAATATGTAAATCCTGTGTTCATCCGGTTAATGGGTATACATGCCGGGGAATTGTTAGGCGTCAGGTTGGAAGATTCCACTATGAACGATCAGGCAAAAATATTATTTGCGGAGTTTTCAGAGAAAGTAATTCAAAAGAAACGCAAGGTGACTATGGAAGGTGTTATTCAAACTATACTTGGCGACCGCATGATAAGAATAACTGCCATTCCTGAAAAAAATGATCAGGGGGAAGTAGAATCAATACTGGCAGTCATTAGTGATGACACAGACCAGCAGCTGGCTGTCAACAATATGCGCAATAAACAGAAAAAGATCAATGAGAGTATTAATTACTCTATGCAAATACAGAGTGCTATATTTCCACAACTCAATTTATTACACAATTATTTTGAGGAGGCCTTTATCATCAACAAACCGAAAGATAAAATTGGAGGAGATTTTCCCTGGGTAAATAAAGTAGGCAACAGCATATATTTGGGGGCTATTGATTGCACAGGACATGGTGTCCCCGGTGCCCTGATGTCACTAGTTACCTATTTTTTAATGGATAAAATTAACTCCAATGCCCGGGAAATACCTGCAGGTAAAGTCCTTGACCTGCTGCATTTATTTGTAAACCGTTCTTTAAAACAACACTATGACATGTCCAAATCACGTGACGGGGCTGATGTATCTCTTTGCAGGATAAACATCACTACAGGAAAACTGGAATATGCCGGGGCCCACAGGCCATTATTCCTCTACCGCGATGGCAATTTGATCGAAATAAAAGGTGACAGGTACCCTATAGGAGGCAACCAGTATAAAAACAGGGAACGTTTCAAAAACCACTACCTCGATTTACAAGACAATGACATCGTATTTATGTTCTCTGATGGCCTGCCAGACCAGTTTGGAAAAGATGAAAAAGGCCAGGTTTCAAAGTTTGGCATGAAGCGTATCCGTTCTCTGATCACAGGTAAAACCAGCTGGGAAATCAGCGATTTATCCACCGCTTTAGAGCAACGGATTAGTACCTGGCAAGGTACACAATCACAAACTGATGACATTCTGGCTATAGGAATGAAGTTTAAATGGTCGGTAATAGACAAACTCAGGTATGCATAACCAGATCTACAAAAGTACCATATTATAAATAACCAAAACAGGAAAAAGCGACAGCATTGTAAATAACGTTGGATGAAGGCCTTGAAAACTAATATTAAAGATGAACTTCAGCTAGTGATAAATAAATTATCCACTATGAATATAGCGGAGTTTACGCCTCAGGATACAAAAGAATTAAATCAACTATTTTCCAAAGGACATGACCAACTCATACGTCCCGGGCGTACAAAGACTTCAGAAAAAAAACTTATAACAGACGAGAATGAATATTCTTCCCAGGAAGAACAAATAAACATCGCCATAAAAGCCCTTTTGAACATCGCTAAGGGAGATTATAAACAAAGGGCTCCTGTAAATGGAGAATTCGACAAGGTAGATTCCCTGGGCCTGGCCATTAATATACTGGCAGAAGAACTGGAGTGGAAAACCAATGAGCTAATCCACCGAAACAACACCCTTAATGAAAGAAACCATTTCATTTCCTCCATCACACAAACCATCTCTGATATCATATACGTATTGGATACATCTACCTTAAAGGTGCTATATTCCAATAAAGAGCCGGAAGAATTTCTTGGCTATTCCAACGTTCCAATTACAGGAAAAACAATTTATAAGGTTATAAAATTCACTCATCCGGAAGATTTCAACAAAATAAAATCGCATTTCAGTAAAATTAAACACCTAAAAAAAGACGGGGTTTTAAAAATTGAGTTCAGGATTAAAAAGGCAGACAATACCTGGATCTGGCTACAACAGGAAATCACTCCTTTTATTTTCAACGAAACAGGTGATTGTATTCAGGCACTTGGGAAGATAACAGATATCACCGAATTGATTGAAAAAGAAAACCAGGTCAGGATGGGTGAAGAACGATACAGAACCTTAAGTGAATCTTCTACTGACGCAATAGTAATATCTGATGCCCGGGGCATTATTATTTCCTGGAACAAAGGAGCCGAAAATATATTTGGCTATTCTGAAAAACAAGCCATTGGCGCTCCTATTGATATCATCCTGCCGGATAAACTATTAAATAATAGTTACAAAACCTTTATGCAAAAGGTGATCAGGCATCCCGCAGCGATGTTTGGACTTACCCGCGAATTGAGCGCTAAAAGGATTGATGGCGAAATATTTCCGGTAGAAGTGAACCTGTCAAGGTGGGGAAAAAATTTAGGCGATAAGTATTACAGCGCAATCATCAGGGACATTACTGAAAGAAAAAACACAGAACGCGAACTTCAAAAACTTTCCATGGTAGCCAGGGAGTCCCGATACGCTATCATTATAACAGACCATCATGGAAATATTGAATGGGTAAATCATGGTTTTGAAAACGCAACTGGTTATCCCCTTAAAGAAGTCATTGGGGATAACCTGATCCACAAAATGCAGCGTCCAGATACAGATCCGGAGGAATTGTTAAAGATTCAAAATTGCATGATAGAAAAGAAACCTGTGAGTGGTGAAATCCTTACATCTCAAAAAAATGGAGAAATCCTGTGGTTTCACTATGATATCGTTCCCGTTTTCAACCTTATGGGCGAATTTGTCAATTTCGTTTCTACCCAAACTGATATTACTTCCCGAAAAACACTTGAGAAAAAGCTGATCGATTCAAATCATGAAAAAGAAGTACTTCTCCGCGAAATCCACCATCGCGTAAAGAACAACCTGCAAATTGTAAACAGTCTTTTTGACATTCAAATGAGTCGCATTGCAGATCCGGAAACCAAAAACGTGCTCCTAAACAGCAAGTCAAGGATCAAATCCATCTCATTAATCCATGAACAGCTCTATATGTTTGAGCATCTGTCCAAAATTGTCTTTTCCAATTATCTGGAATCCTTACAAAAAAGCATCGTCCTGTCATTAAACAACGTGGGAAGTCATGTGGAAACCAAGATGGATATGGAGCCCATAGAACTGGATGTAAATACAGCCATTCCCCTGGGGCTTATAGCCAATGAACTGATTACCAATGCCTTCAAATATTCCGTAAAAGACAATAGTGAAAGTGTCATTCTTGTGCGTTTTAAAAAGGTGGACAAAAAATGTGTCTTTTCAGTCTGCGACAACGGCCCCGGCCTGCCCGATAATTTCCTGACCCGAAAAGAAAACTCACTGGGTTATAAGATTATCAACAGCCTGGTTTCCCAACTGGATGCGCAGTTAACTTTCGTTAATGAAGAGGGGGCAAGTGTTTCAATTATTTTTGACCATATATAAAAATTAAATATGGAAAATAACCTATTCAACCATCCTTTTTGAAAACCAGCAGCCAACATGAAAAAAAGCCGAAACCAGAACTTTATAGATACCATCGACTCATGCCTTACCAATGGGGTGAAAAATGAGGTATTTCACCTTACCACCGAGGATGATTTTTTGGATGGCAAATACATCACCATTCATGGCGAAAAACTTCTAAACTTCGGATCATGTTCTTATCTGGGGCTTGAAGTGGACGAACGCCTGAAAAACGGAGCGATCGAAGCCGTTAAAAATCATGGTACCCAATTTTCATCTTCCCGCCTTTTCCTCCAAAACAAACTTTACCTGGAAGCTGAAGAACTGTTAACAGGCATCTTTGAAAGGCCTACCCTACTCGCCCCTACCACATCACTGGGCCATATAGCGGCAATCCCGGTATTAATACAGGATGAAGATCTGGTCATCATGGATCATCAGGTACATGGCAGTGTCCAAAATGCGGTCAGTATGCTAAAACCCCGTGGGATTAAAGTGGAAATGATCAGGCACAACGACATGGATCAACTCGAGGCCCTCGTCAAAGCCGAAAGGACACGTTACAACAAAATTTGGTATATGATTGATGGCGTGTATTCCATGTATGGCGATTATGCCCCCATACCTGAAATCCGGTCCTTAATGGATAAATATGACCAGCTATGGACATACGCGGATGATGCGCATGGCATGAGCTGGACAGGGAAATACGGGAGGGGTACAGTACTGGAACACGGCCCGTTGCACGACCACATGGTACTGTCTTCCTCCCTCGCCAAGGCTTTCTCCTGTGGCGGTGGGGTGCTGGTCTTTCCCAATGAGGAAATGTGCAGAAAAGTAAGAACCTGCGGGGCTGCTTTTACCTTTTCCGGACCGGTACAACCCCCGATGCTGGGCGCCATCATTGCCTCGGCCAAACTCCATTATACAACGGAGTTTAAAAGGCGGGCAGAGCGGTTTAAAAATATGCGTGAAAAAACACTGCAATTTATCCGCAGTAAAGACCTGCCTCTGGTAATGCCTTCAGACTCCCCTATTTTTTACCTCGCTACGGGATTGCCCCGTACTGGCTATAATATGGCGAAAAAACTGATAGAAAAAGGGTATTACGTTGATATTGGCATATTCCCCGGTGTGCCCGTAAAATGTACTGGCATAAGGATTGCATTAAATGCAAACATGAATTTAAATGATATTGAAGGGCTGATTATGGAAATTATACAGCTATACCCACAGGTACTGGAAGAAGAAGGGCAATCGATGGAGAATATCTCCCAATACTTTAATATCAATTTTAAAGATCCTTTCTCTATCAATTTGCCACGGCAGGAAAAATTCATTACGACCCATTATAATACCATAGATAAAATAGACCGTGATTTATGGGACAGATTACTGGGCGATAAGGGTTCCTTTGATTATGAGGGTTGTCGGTTTTTAGAAGCATCTTTTAGTGGTAATGATGAAAAGGAAAATAACTGGCGGTTTCATTATTTTATAATTAATGATTTGATGGGAACACCCATAATCGCAACGTTCGTTACTGAATTGTTTATAAAGGATGACATGCTTGCGCCGGCTTCCGTATCAGAAAATATAGAGCAATTGCGTAAGGACAACAAGTATTTACTCACCTCCAGGGTTCTGATGATGGGATCACTACTCAGCGAAGGTGAGCATATTTACATTGACCGGACAACAGCAGATTGGAAAGCGGCCTTTAAATTATTGTTGCAACTGATCAACCGCGAAAAACAATCTTGTGGTGCCGAAGGGGTCTATCTCAGGGATTTTGATTCCTCCGATCATGAAATTACCGACCTACTCCTCAATGAAGGTTTTATTAAAACTGATATGCCAGACACCCATATGCTCCCCAATATTCAGCAGTGGACATACGGCACCCTGGATAAGAAGAAAAGAAAACATATCAGGGAAAATTGCCTTAACAAACGGGAAAACTTTATAGTAGAAGAAGTCACAAATCTCGATATAGACAAACAACTTTATGGCCTTTATGCCAATGTGAAAAAACAATCACTTAAACTCAACACATTTAACCTCCCTGAAAAATTATTTAAAAATTTTATTAAAAGTCCCCATTGGGATACGATCATCATAAAACTAAAGAACCACAATAATATTGTTGCTGTGGTGTTTAGTCATATATCTGCCAATAACTACTGCCCAATGGTCATCGGGCTTGATTATGGGGCAATTAAAGAATATAGCATTTACAGACAGGCCATATATCAGTTGATTATCCGCGCCCAGGCCCTGGGGAAACAAACCCTTCATTTTGGAATGGAAGCAGCTGTGGAAAAACAAAAATTTGGAGCCATTGCGCACAACAAATCAGCTTTCGTGCAAATAGACAGCAATTTTAATGCAGCAATGATCAACCAGATCATGGTAGTAAATAATTAAACCAAAATAAAATGAACAACACAAAACCAACTCCTCAAAAAATGAAAGTTCTCGAAAATGAGTTTGCCCGTCTTGAATTTGACGGACGTATAGTATTTTGTGAATTTACCAAAGAAAACACTTATATTGATATGGATATGGCCAATCGCCTGGTCAATGACCGGATCAATTTTACAGAAGGACGCCCCCATTGTTTATGCCTCAGGGCCGGAAAATTCAGCTATGCAGATAAGGAAGTCAGAAACTACATGCAATCATCAGAAGGCATCAAGAACATTATTGCCGGGGCTATTATTACCGAAAGTGCCGTCACCTCGGTTTTCTTTAACTTTTTCATCAAAATAAGCGGAGTTAATAAAATTGTTCCCGCCAAATGTTTTGCACTAGAAGAAGATGCTATAGAATGGCTCAAACAATTTAAACATGCTAAATAATATGAAGCAACCACCTGTTTTGCCTTTGAATTATTAACAATTACTATTACCTAAGCTTCTCCCAAATATGAATTCTTCTTCAAACTTCACAAACCATCAAATAAAATTTAAAGTCATAAGGATGACTAATATCATCAAATAACACCTAATTAATATGGATATAATAATTATTTATATAATATGACAGGATTGCAAAAAGAAATAATATTCTTTACAAAAAACACATTACATCACTGCATCCAATAAAGATAATATTATTCTATAAAACCTTTATTGGATGTGAATGCATCTTTACTTTAATCCTGTGTTTATATTTTAATTCTTCTCATTTTATGGCCAAGTTTCCAACTAGATAAAGTCGGGTTCAAATTAATCGTTTAATACGTTCATTTTTAAATTTAACATTCATCTTCACACCAAAACTAATAGCAATGCAAACTTAACATTCAAATAAATGACTATTACCAAAAAAAAAATTATTATCGCAGATGACCACAAAATCGTATGTGAAGGGCTCGTTTCCTTATTCAGTACCTATTCAGAATATGAAATTGTTAAAATAGCCTCCAACGGCCAGGAAGTCATTGACTATGTTAAACAAAATCCGACGGACATAGTCGTCATGGATATCAAAATGCCGATACTTGATGGAATTGAAACAACCAAAATTATAAAACAGCATTTTCAGCATGTAAAAGTAGTTATCCTCTCCATGCATGGACAGGAAGGTTTTATCAAAAATTCAATCCAGGCGGGAGCAGATGGTTATGTGTTAAAAAACAGGGGTCAGGAAGAACTGATCAAAGCAATAAACCATATATGTGATGGAAACACCTACTTCAGTCAGGAAGTAACCAGTCGTGTGATAAAGAAGATGCGACAATATGGCGAAATAGAGGGTATCGACTTATCCGACAGGGAAATCCAGATTATGCAACTGCTCAGTGATGGCTTTACCTCCGAACAAATCGGTGAAATTATCTTTGCAAGCACACATACCATCAATACCTACCGGAAAAACCTTTTACTTAAGTTTGATGCAAAAAACGTAACTGAACTGATTAAAAAGGCTTTGAAGGAAGGTTATATCAAATAATGTCCATCCGGAATAATACCTCCTTACTAAAAATAGGATATTAAAACCACTAAAACTGGTAGGGCTAAAATACATGCAATGCCTTACTTTTGAAATGAAGTTTAAAATACTTCATTTGGATGTTTAATGAAGACTTCACCAGTCTTCCATGCTTAACAGGTGGGATAAGATGTGACATACCCGGGCCATTGCGTTGGGTTAGGCCCCTGTCACCCAGACAGCAAGTATGTTACCTTCCTAAGCCGCTACCAGACCGAAAGGGTCAGTAGCGGCTTTTCCTTTATATTTTAATTGTCCCATGCCCTGTTTTTAATTTTTTGAGTTAATCCCGCTCAGTTTACTCATTTCACCTGTTCGGGGATAGATTACCCTATTTATAGTATGTTTTTTTCACTATTTTCCGGTGTTTTTTTCACTATTTTCAGTGAGGTTACTCTGCCCGCAAGTCTCTAATATTGCATTATCAATTTATAAAATTAAATGTTCAATCCTAAAATATTATTACTATTATGAAAAAGCTAAGATTAGTAACCCTCGCATTATTATTATCCTCCCTGTTTGCTTTTACAGCCTGTGAAGAAGAAGAGATTATGTTGAAAGGAGAAGGTGATAGCGAGCCGGAATTACCAGATGGCGATGCATAAATAATAACCAAGGAAGATGCATGTAGCCGTATAATTACTAATTTTACTCTACGATGCGGCACATTATATTAATAATTACGCTATTTTATTGTTTTTCAGGCTATCTGAGGGCGGAAGATCCCTTTTTGGATAGCCTGAAAAACCATATGGTGTATACCAGCCAGATCGACCTCGCCAAACAATTAAAGGACTCCGGGATTCAATACAAAAATAAGGGTGATTACCCGAAAGCCCTTCTCCTGTATCATGCATCTATGGATATATATTTAGAACATGGCGACTCGATAGGCGTAGCCAATTGCTATAATAATATAGGGGTAGTCTATAAAAACACCAACAAAAAAGAATTGGCCATTGATGCCTTTTACTCCTCCATAGAATTAAACAGCAAAATTAATAACAGAAGCGGTTTGTCCAATAACTACCTGAACCTGGCAAATTTTCATTTCACAGAAAACAACTTAAACAAAGCAATTACTTTTTTTAATAAAAGTAAAGAATTACTAATAAAAGGCGAACAAACAAAAACACTGGCCAATATATATAATGGCCTGGGTATCATATTGAGTGATGAAAACTATCCAAATAGGGATTATGAAGAGGCTAATGAAGAATTTCACCATGCATTAGAAATTTATGAAAAATTGAATGACTCAACACTTATAGCAGTAGTACTCAACAACATGGGCCTTCTTGCCGAAAAACAAAGCAATTACCACCGGGCACTGGAATACTACATGAAATCACTGGAAATAAAAGAGACCTTCGTTCAAAAAAAAGGCAGATTGGTCTCATATCTCAATATTGGCAACATCTACCGAAAATTAGAACAGTACAATAATAGTCTGGACTATTACCTGAAAGGATTAGCCCTGGCCCAGGAAATGGGAGATGCCCCACGATACCTCAATTTGACATCTAATATTGTACAAATAAAAATAGCCCTAGGTGATGATGTGGAGGCCAACTGGTATTTTAACGAATACCGGGCCCTGCGCGACTCCCTCTACAACCGGGACAAAACCCGGCAGCTGGTCGAGCTCCAGGTGATGTATGAGACCGAACAAACCGAGCGGGCGCTGGAAAAACAAATTCTGGCCACCGAGGCCAAAACGCGTGAAAACAAGCACCTGACCATCACACTGATCGCTGTATCTCTGCTAACCATCCTCAGCGTGGGCTTTTTCCTCCACCGCCAGAATGCCAGGGAACAACTCCGGGAACAGAAAGAGCATATCTACCAGCAAAAATTACAAGCTATAAAACAAGAACAAGACCTCGAAGTACTCAATGCCATGATGTTGGGACAGGAAAAAGAGCGGCAACGTATTGCCGAAGACCTTCACGACCGGCTCGGTGCGAAGCTCTCGGCCATCCGATTGTTCCATACACCGGAACACCATGCAGAAAACTACGCTTATATCTCTCGCTTACTCAACGAGACGATCATTGAAACCCGTGAAATATCTCACAACCTGGCTTCAGGCACGCTGGAGAAATTCGGATTAATCAACGCGCTGGAAGACCTATTTGAGACCTTACAGGCCACCCGGCAGATACAAACCCGGTTTTCGGTGTTTTCCAAGGCAGATTTGAGTGATGTCTCCATAGACCGCACCCTTCTCAGTATTGTTCAGGAACTCACTAATAACACCATAAAACACGCTGAAGCCTCATCAATCCATTGCCAGGTGTCCTGTTTTCCGGACTCATCCTTCAACCTGGTGTATGAGGACAATGGGAAAGGGTTTAATGTAGATCAGCTAAATGGCCAAGGCATAGGCCTTTCAAATATCAAGACACGGCTTCTACCATTTAATGGAACCCTGGCGATCGATTCTTCTCCCGGTAAGGGGGCCACCTTTATCATTGATATTCCGGCGGCCTGAATATCTTTTATATAAACAGGCATTTTTCAATAACTAATTAACCAGCCCGTTCACTTTGCCTTCGCGCAGTGAACGAACATTATGTTAAAGTCATGCGCATAGCTGAAAGCCATACATTAAGCCAATGCTTCCTGCACCCTTGTCGCAGCATCCTTTAACAGGATGGCCGAAGACACCTTTAGCCCTGATTCTTCAATGATTTTGGCGCCTTCCTCAGCATTGGTGCCCTGTAACCTGACAATAATAGGAATGTCGATATTCCCTATTTTTTTATAGGCTTCCACAACACCGCTGGCCACACGGTCGCAACGCACTATTCCCCCAAAAATATTTATCAATATGGCCTTCACATTGGGGTCTTTAAGAATAATCCTGAATCCGGACTCTACCGTTTCGGGGTTTGCTCCACCACCTACATCCAGAAAATTGGCCGGCTCACCTCCGGAAAGTTTAATAATATCCATTGTAGCCATGGCCAGGCCTGCCCCGTTCACCATACATCCTACATTTCCATCGAGCTTCACGTAGTTGAGCCCTGCCTGTCCGGCTTCCACTTCAGCGGGATCTTCCTCGCTCAAGTCGCGAAGTTCGGCGAGATCTTTGTGACGATATAAAGCATTATCATCGAGGTTTACCTTGGCATCAACCGCAAGTATTTTATCATCTGATGTTTTAAGCGCCGGATTAATTTCAAACATAGAAGCATCGGCACCTTCAAAAGCCTTATACAACGAAAAGATAAATTTCACCATTTCCTTAAATGCTGTACCGGACAATCCCAGAGCAAAGGCAATTTTCCTTGCCTGGTATCCCTGCAATCCTACTGCCGGATCAACCCACTCTTTTATTATTTTTTCAGGAGATTTTTCTGCCACTTCTTCGATGTCCATACCACCTTCGGTAGACGCCATGATCAGGTTTTTCTCTTTGGCCCGGTCGAGTAACACACCTACATAAAATTCATTGGGCTCCGATTCACCGGGGTAGTAAACATCCTGTGCAATCAACACCTTATTCACCTTTTTTCCTGCGTCACCGGTTTGTTTGGTCACCAGAGTGCCTCCCAAAATATTTTTCACTATCTCAGGTACTTCATCAATGCTTTTAGCCAGCACTACACCATTAGAACCCGTTTCTTTAATTTTTCCTTTACCCCTA
>JAOUKJ010000400.1 GCA_029882675.1 Cyclobacteriaceae bacterium | reverse complement strand
TTCGATACCCTTGGCGGTTTTCAAAACAGGTTCGGAAAGCTGGGGATCAAAATAATCTCTTTCAGGCCGTAGAGTATCCAATACCACACCTCCCATTTCAATGACTTCCTGTTTGTTTCGGGAGTAATTTGTCAGCACAACATATTTTCCGTTTTTAGAATGGTACCACAGGTTAAAATCATAGGCAATTCCCAGCGCATTCCGATCTCCACGCCGGGCCCTTCCAACCCGCTTGTCTGTAACAATACCATCATAATTCAAGGTGAAATTGAAGCGCTCGTTGACATTCCGGCTATACCCCGCCTGAGTTACTGCCCGGCCTTCGCCTCCCCAGAATACTGAAAACCAACTGTATGGAGAGTGCGTATCATAATATAAAAAATCACTGTTCTTTTTGAAATAGGGATCATACAAGGTAAAACCCGGCCGTAAGCCAATGACATCGGGCATTTCAAAAAAAACGGGACGAGTTGCCGTACCTATATTGCCCAAGTCCATCAGCTGAAAGTCGGTATTTTCCACAGGATTGGGCTTTTTATGAAAATCCAGCACCGTGGTATCTATGGTGGTATAATAATATCGCCCTGTACGAATGGCCGCCTCATTCAGATAACGGGTGGTCTTCGGGCCGTAAATCTGTTTAGTCGAGTCATCAACTATTTGGGAACCACGTCGCCCTCCGGGCCGCTCCTGACCAATCGCCTGCCACCCTATAGCGGTAAGAATTAAAATTAATAGTACTTTATGCATTTGTTGGCGCAAAATTAGACAATTCTATCAATCATTGGCATACTCCTTTAGCGAATTCCTTATTTTTCCATCAAATTCCGTTCCTCTTTCTAAAAAAACGAACCTGACCGGCAGATAGAATACGGGTAATTCACTTAATTCATGAGCTATTTCCTCGGATACCCACTTGGCTGCGTCTTTTTCAGTAGTAAGTATTACACAATCTTTTTTTTCGGCCAGGCTTTTTATTTTTCTTATTGCAGTCAATGGATAGCTAAAATGATCGGCATAATTAACATGTGTAAGTAAGTCCCACCGTCCGGCCACATAATTTTCCAGTTGATCTGCATGGGCTATCCCTGAAACCAGTATAACATGATTATTCCAAATTGCATCGCCGTAAACAGGCACAGGATTATCGTATTTCAGGCACGCAAAAAACACCGATGCTGACGAATACCGGGCTATGGCTAATGAAATTTCATCCATCTTTTTCCCCTCCATACTCTCCGGGCAATGAGTCACCACGATAACATCTGCCCTTTTTGCACCCTGACGCCCTTCCCGTAGCCTGCCGGATGGAAGTACGTAATCCCGATAAAACAGCCGGTCAAAACGCGTGAGCATGATCGAAAAAGACGGGTTTACTACCCGGTGCTGAAAGGCATCATCAAGTATAATTACCTTTATGTCCGGCCTTTCAGCCAGTATAAAAGGAATGGCAACTTCCCGGTGTTCCCCCACAGCCACCTCCACCTGATCTGAGAATTTGCGGTAATATTGAAACGGTTCATCTCCGATAGTCCGGGCGTTATCCTCTTCCCCTGCCAACCTAAAACCTTTGGTCTTTCGCCGGTACCCACGACTTAAAATGGCCGTTTGATGGTCACCAGCCAGTAATCGGGTCAGGTATTCCACTACTGGCGTTTTTCCAGTACCACCTACAGCCAGGTTTCCTACACTGATAACATTTACTTCGAAACGCACTGATTTTCGAATTCCTTTATCATACAGAAAATTTCTGCCCCACATGATTGTACCATAAAGAAAAGAAAAAGGAAAAAGTATCAATTCACCTATCCGCATACCCCGGTCAATTTATTTTAGTAAATTTATGGCCTGCAAAATCCGACATTTATGGACAAAATAAAAGATATAATCGCTCACCTTGAAAAATGGGCTCCTCCTGCCCTACAGGAAAGTTATGACAATTCAGGGCTACTTACCGGAAATATGGAAACCAAAATTAATGGCGCGCTCATCACACTGGATTGCACGGAAGCTGTGGTGGAGGAGGCCATTGAACATAATTGCAACCTGATCATAACGCACCACCCCATCATATTCAGCGGATTAAAATCCCTGACCGGAAGGACATATATAGAGCGTTCTATCATCAAGGCTATAAAGAATGATGTCGCTATATATGCGATTCATACCAACCTGGACAACACCAACACGGGGGTGAATAGAAAAATTTGTGAAAAAATGGGACTTAAAAACCTCAGTATCCTGTCGCCAAAAAAACAAACACAGAAGAAACTGATCACCTACATACCTGAACCGGATACGGAGCAGGTAATGAAAGCGATCCACCTGGCCGGAGCGGGCACGATAGGAGAATACACCCAATGCAGCTTCCAAATCAAAGGGAAAGGCACATTTAAACCCTCTGTTCACGCCGACCCGCACATTGGCAGGAAGGAACAGTTGGAGTATGTCGATGAAAACAGGGTAGAAGTTATCTTTCCTGCTTTTCGCGAAAAAGCGATTATTAAAGCCCTCAACGAGAGTCATCCCTATGAAGAGGTCGCCTATTTTATTTCACCCGTTGACAACGATAATCCATTATATGGCGCCGGGATGAGTGGTGAATTGGAAAAAGCCTTAGCACCACTGGAATTTCTCCAATACCTTAAAGAGCAGATGGGACTGGTGATCATCCGGCATACACCCCTGCCGAAAAATAAAATAAAAAAAATAGCCGTTTGTGGAGGTTCAGGAAGTTTTCTCCTGGGTAAGGCTATTTCATCGGGGGCTGATGCCTTTGTCTCGGCAGATTTCAAATACCATGAGTTTTTCGATGCGGAAAATAAGATACTTATCGCAGATATTGGCCATTATGAAAGCGAAATTTACACAAAGGATTTGATTCATGATTATTTATGCGAAAAATTTACTACCTTTGCAGTCGTTTTATCAAAGGTTATAACGAACCCAATTTCGTACTTTTAAAAATACATGGAAAACCAAACAATTGCTCAAAAAATTGAAGCCTTGGTTAAACTCCAGTCCGTCGACACTAAACTGGATCAACTAAGGAAGTTAAGAGGCGATCTACCTGATGAAGTTCAGGATCTGGAAGATGAAATAATTGGCTACAAGACGCGTCTCGAAAGGTTTAATAGTGAACTCCTGGACCTCAACAACAACATTAAGGAAAATAAGGAAGGGATAAAAAATTCCGAAAAACTTATCACCAAGTACAACGACCAGCAGACGAATGTCCGCAACAACCGGGAGTATGATGCGCTAACAAAAGAGGTTGAACTTCAGGGACTTGAAATCCAAATACTTGAGAAGAAGATCAGGGAAGCTGTAGGACAAATTGAACTGAAAAAGGAAGAAATTTCCGGCACGGAAGAGCTGATCTCAGAAAGGAGTCAAGACCTGGAAGCGAAAAAGAAAGAACTGGATGAGTTGTTGAATGAAAGCAAAGACGATGAAGAAAAGCTGCTCAAAGACCGGGAAAAGGCCGTAAAGAAAATTGAAGAGAAGCTTTACAAATACTATGAAAAGCTCCGCAACAACCTCTCTAACGGACTGGCCGTAGTAACGGTCAAAAGGGGTGCCGCAGAAGGGTGCAACATCGTAATACCCCCGCAAAAAATAGCTGAGATCAGGGCCAAAAAGAAATTGGTTATTGACGAACATTCAGGAAGGATCCTTGCCGATGTGGATATGGAATCCATGGAAGAAGAGAAGAAACCTAAACGCACAGTAAGGAAAAAAAAGAGCTAATGGTTTGATTAAAAACCAAAACATATTTTTCAAAAAAGAGGTAAGCATATTTGCTTGCCTCTTTTTGTTCCTGGGCCATTTTGCCTGGAATCAGACCTCCCCTGTTCAAAATGCAACAACACCATCGCTTGAGGCTATCGAAAAGTATCAGCATGTAATCACCCAAACCTATCCACATCAAGCATCATTAAAAGGAAGTGAATCCCTCGGTCGGTTAACGGCATTTGACGCCTATACACTGGTTCTACAGTGGACCATCACGACTGCCCTGCGTGGCAATGAAAGCACATACCATGACTACCTAAAGGCAACAGAAACAATAGAAGAACACCTGAACAGCCTGGATCATGGCCCCTTTCCGCTTTTTGTATTAGCAGACCTTCATTTACAAAAAGCGTTGATACAAACTCATTTTAACGATGAACTTAGCGCTATCTGG
>JAOUKJ010000399.1 GCA_029882675.1 Cyclobacteriaceae bacterium | reverse complement strand
GTGGAGCGTCTCTTCCATCTTATAGCTGCTCGCTATACCAAACAAAAACAACCGGTTGTTTTCTTCGCCTGCTACACCGCTTTTGCCGATCAGTTCATTGATTGCGGACAGTAGGTTTGGGGCCCTTAAAAAGCTGATGCATTTCTCCTTTTCCGATGCGCTGATAGCGACTGTTTTATCTTCTTCATTATTTGCCTGACTTGCAAGGTCTTCGCGGTATTCGTCCAAAAGGTCTGTCAACCTGTTCAGGTCATGTTCAACCAAATCTGCCCGAAGGCCCAGTTTCTCGGCTGCTTCTCTGCTTACCTTTTCGGTCTGCTTGTCCTCATAGAGGTCCAGCTTGTTTCTGCTCTTGGCCTTGCTGTCCGGATGCTCAACCACCAGCGTTACTTTCAGGCTGTCAAGGTCTTTTCTGATACCCCCTTTGATGTAGTAGGCGGCCGTCCCTGTGGTGTAGGCGATCTTGTTGGGGTTCTCCGTATGTAGCCCGGCCAAGGAGGGGGGCGGCGTATTGTGGACGCTTGCCTGCGCCATTTCTCCAACTGCTGGTTGGAGTTTTGTTTCTGATAGACCTGCCTGCGCCGGGGCTTCGGCAGACAGGAATAAAAAGCGCCTTCTTTCCTTTAATAGCTGAGTAAACACACCGGATTCATGACCAACCGCCAGGCTGTTAATGTCTTCCTCTTCCGGGGTGTCCACTGTGGTTATCTTTATTTCAGGGAACAGTTTTTGCAGATACTCCCCGTGCTTTTCTATGGCCGCTTTCCCGGCCTGGTCACCGTCAACGAACAAAATAATCTCCCGTGGTCCTTCCAGCCTTTGTATGGCATGAATATGTTCTGTTGTCAGGCCATTGGTGCCGTACAGGGCCAGTATCTCATGCTCACTTGTAATTTCATCGATACTTAACAGCGTGGCCGCATCAATGATGCTTTCGGTCATAATGAGCTTTTTCTTTTCACCGGAAGGGTAGCGCGGGTACAGGCCTTGCCGGTTTGATGTGTAATAGTGTCGTGCCTTATCGTTGTCCCGGACCGAACGCCCGTACATGGAGACCACTTTTCCTTTTCCATCTCGCAGCCCAAAGGTGATGCAGCCCCGCAGGTAGCTGAACTTCCCCCCTTTAAAAGCATTGTAACCGATGGAGAGTTTCCCCGCATCCAGGCAGCGGTCTTTGGCATACGCCCGCGCCGTCTTACTCGCCATAAAACTGCTTTGCATCTGTTCAAAGTCTTGGTGGTAGTCTGTCTTCTCTTTTATGCTCCCGTTTTCCCGTGGCGGCTGTGGCGACGTTTCCCCGGCAAGCCGTGTAAGGTATTTCAGGGCCTCATGGGTGGACAGGTTTAGTTTCTTTTCCACCAGGCCGATCACGTCCATTGTGCCCGCCGTGCAGTTGCTGCTAAAGCACGTGCAGATCTGCTTCTCTTTACTAAACTGCAGGCTCGGCGTCTTGTCCGGATGGAACGGGCACAAGGCGCGGTGGGTCTTTGTGTTGATCTCGATGCTCAGGTGGTGGGCCACTTCCAGGATGTTCAGGCGGGACTTGATCTCTTGTAGTTCCATGGGTACTTAAAAAAATGTTTTTAACACCTAATCAGGTGCTAAGGTACCCATTTAGTTTTATTTTGCAAACTTTATCGCGTTTGATTAACTCGTTTAGTTGTCATATCTTTACAAATAAGTATTTAATGCGGTTTTTTAACCCTGTAAAGTTTCTTTATTATGGATTTCGGAAGTATTGTTGTAGAACTCAGAAAACAAAAAGGTATCTCTCAAACTGACCTGGCTGCACGTCTTGGCATCCACAAAAACGTTTTAGGCCGTTACGAACGTAATGAAGTGGTACCCTCCATCGAGATAGCACGCAATATCGCCGATATCCTCGATGTGTCCCTCGACTACCTCTCCGGTAAAACAGACGTGGAAATGGACAAAACCACCCGCTCCCGGATCCTTGAGGTCTCTAAATTTGAAGAAACTGACCGCGACCATATCTTTTCTGTCATTGACGCCTTTATAGCCAAAAGAAAAATACAGTCTATTATGTGAAAGGCATAGGCTTTGTCCTTAACCTGCCTGACTGCGTCAGTGCAGGCAGGTAAGAGACAGTTTTTTATAGAATTATCGTGGAATTAGCACCGGTAAATACGAAAGGGGCGAGGCCGTGCCCTCCATTGATGCTGCAAAAAAAATAGCCGACGCATTCCAGGTCTCTCTCGACTACCTGGTGGGAGAAGGCCAAAACGCGCACTTCGACAAAAAAACAGTAAAACGCCTTCAGGACATAGAAAACATGGACCCCGATATCAAAGACAAACTCTTCTTTTTGATCGATACCGTGATCCGGGACACTAACGCGCAAAAGGCTTATTTGCAATGAAAGGAGTTAGAAATAGGTTTAATTAGTGAATCACTCAATAACAAACTCCACCACTTTTTTATAACTTGAAACAACCTCATTTTCACTTTTAAAGTTGAGATTAAATATGCATGTTGCTTTTCCTTTCTTATCTAAACTACCTAAAAATGTTAAATACGTTTTATTTTCAAGGGGTATAGCAAATTTATCAAAAGTACCATCTTCATAATTGATAAGAAGATTAAATTCCCTATCTACACCTGGAGGATTGACCACCCCTAAGGTAATAGGTATTGTATCGTTCATGTAATATTTAAAACTATCTACATATGACAAAGGAATGCCATGGCCTTCTTCATCTATAAGCACTCCAAGTTCATTATATTTTCTATAATAAACAATTTCTTCTTCCCAGTTTAGATATCTATATTGCTTTATAATCCCATTCTCAAAATATTCAAACCCACTCCCAAAATATTTACCATCCCTAACACATTGCAAAAGATCAATAGAATTTTCATTATTATTATAAAACCAAACACTAACACTGTCTAGTATATTATTTTTATAATATTCGCGAAGATAAATTTTCCCATTAGGATAATATGTCACTGATTCACCTTCAAGTATTGTATCACCATCAATTACCTTTATTTCAGATTTTGATTTTATAGCGCCAGAATTAAAATATTCAATTTTAAATTTAGATCCGCTACAACTTGTTAAAATTAAAATAAAGTTAATTAAACTAATTCTCTTAATTACCGTCATTATTTTTTATTATAGACTTATTATTGTTATAATTATTCCAATAAATACTATCTCCAATTCCATGCCCAGCTCTTGGAACTAATATAGTATCACCTTTTGGTAAACAATTTTCACAGACTTTAACATTTGGCTTTTGTCTTTTCCCCTCTATTCCAAAATTGTCTCCTAGGGTTTCTCCAATTTGGTTTGCGTTAAATAAATAGTTTAAACCTTTCACAATGGACTCAGTCCCAACCGTATATCCAAATTTCCATGTTGTTGGAGCTAGTTTTCCTGCCGATGCAGTTTCTTTTAATGCCCCAATTATATCCATTATAGGTTTAATATCCATCCCTTTGCTAGCTAAACCGTTTCTTACTTGCCCTATAGGTTTCCCATGCAACGCACTTGAAGTATAAAACTCAAACCCTCCACCGTCTTCATTTATATCAAAATTATATATATTATCAGCCACACCTGCAATAAAGGAAATTGGATCTGTATGTGTTGGTAAAGGGAGTGGTTCAGTGGAAATTTCTCTAATTCCAAACAACATATTACCTTCATCATCATATACAGTAAGTCCTTCCGGATAATAAACACTATAATTATATGATCCTGGTGAATGTGATTTCCAGTCTCCTTTAGCATAATTTCGTTTATCTAAATCCGAAATATCTGAAAGTTTGACCGTTAAAGATTTGAAGGTTAAAAATGATGCACGCTCTATATCTTCGCTCTCAATTGCTTTTTCAATTTGATTTTGCCACCATGTTCCTGTCACTGTTATTCTTGCTTCCAGTCCATCCAAATCAATTGCCCCAATAGGCGTATTGCTTGCAAACTGATAGGGCGTCAACATCGGATAGCTCTTAGTCAACGGATCCACACTCAAGAACCTCCCAATGGCCGGATTGTTGATCCTGAACCCGTAGTCGTAGGTGGTGTTGCCGCCGAACTCGCCGCTCTGGTCTTTCTCCTTGCCGTTGAACCCGTAACGGTAACGCCCTGCACAACTTTTTTCAGCAGATTTTAAAACTGCAGGCACAACTTTTTAAAGAACGTTTGCCCTCCAAAGGGCACCCCTAATTTAGCG
>JAOUKJ010000029.1 GCA_029882675.1 Cyclobacteriaceae bacterium | reverse complement strand
GTAATTATATGTCCCGGTACCGTCTTCGTTCAATATAAGGAATCCCGATTTCCGGCCTTTGTATCTACCATAAAATTGCTTTTCCACCTTAAAGGTGGTTTTTACCAGCGACCCTTTATATTCTATGGTTCTGACATCTGCAGTTTGCACAGAAGCAAATAAAGACAATACCCAAAAACCAATACCTATAATCATATTCTAAAAAGGTAATTGATCTTCTTCCGTATTTTCCGGGGCTTGTTGTACCCATTCCGGCACTTCAGATGCCTGATCCTGGTTTTGAGCAACGCCATTTTCAGCCGGGGTCAAACGCCAGGCCTGAAGTGAATTAAAATATTTCACTTCCCCATTCCTGTCAGTCCATTTTCTCCCCTTCAAATTAAAACTCACCATCACCTCGTCATTTACTTTGACGTTACTCAGAATACTACAACGGTCCTGTATGGTCTCAAATTTCAGGAATTCTGGATAACTTGGGTTTTCCGCATATTCCACAACAAACTCTCTTTTTTGAAATGTATCTGTCACCTGTTGGAGGTCAGACAATTCAACAATCTTACCCTTAATTTCCATAATGAATGTTTTAATATGTTAGAAATTGAAATAACGCATGAAATTAACTAACCCGATACATATTGCCCAATACATCCGGTTAAATTTTGTACCTCCACTGAAAATTTAAGTTGGCGCTGGCATTTTCAGTGTCACCTGCTTTCAAAGGGTTTAAGGCCAGGGTTTGTGCAACCTTTATCCAACAGTCCATTTTATTATTCATCTTGTACCGCAGCAATATATATTTTCTGGTTCCTTCCCCCTGAAAAGCCGGCAAAGCCATAGCATACATAGGGGCCCGCTCGTAGATGTATTGTCTATTGGCATAATCACCCGTAGAAAACAGTTGTACCCTGGCAGAAAGGCCTATTTTACCCCCATTAAAATTCAGATCCTGGGCAATAAGAAAACCTGTACTACGCTGGTTGTCCGCATGGGTAATACTACCCTGCAACCGACTTTTCATCACTAATTTTGAATGAACATCAATGGATATTCCCATCAGGTAATTATTTTTAACCACCCCCCTGACCTGATGAAGTGGGCCTCCATCTGTATTCCTACCCTTTTCTTCCTTTCTCCATCGCATATTGACATTCACTTTTTTTACCGGTCGCATCACCAGTCCCATCAGGTATTCATACCCCGCATCCGGGCTATTTACGTTGTGCCGAAGCCAGGGGAAACGGAAACGATCTATATAACTATATAAAGTGGCATATTTGCTTATGCTGTACTTGATGCCCGTATAAATCCCCTTCTCGTTAATATTTCTAGACAATTCCCCAAAAGCCCTTCCATAAAAAGAAGTAAACCCCCTGGAATAATACCGACAAATCAAAGACAACTCCAGGTCTGCTGACAGGTTGATCAATGTACCTGTAAGCATTCCCGGATTTTTAAAATTGGAAAGTCCGCTTTCATGAAACCATAAGGTATTTCTCCACCTGTAATTCGCATAAAAGCCGGAAGCCCAATTTTCAGATCCCTGAAATTCGTAGTAGTATTTTGGCTTATTTTCCAGTATCCGGGGATGCTCAAAAAATGAATATAACAGCATAGCACCAAATTGCAGGGGAATACGGCCACCGGAATATTGAAGTACACTACCCCCATCCATGACCCATATCCTGTTTTTAGAACTCATTTCGCTTTCAGTGCGGTGGTAGCCCGTATTATTTATACTACCAAAGTACAACCCATCCACGCCCTCCTTCACCACCGCATCGCGCTGATCAGCAGAAGCAATAAGTGTCAAATCAAGCCTTTTTGAAAGGTTATACGTCAGAGACCCCCCCCTGAAATACCCGGCCTCGGTAGCGGAGGTAAACGGCCTGACACCTTCCACCACGCGCTTTACAGTAAGTATAGTCTCATAACTTTTACCCAACGAAAAGCCAGCACTAAATATTAGTCCTTCTCCAAACTGAGCACTGAAATCACCCAATGTCAATTGTTTAATCCTGCCCCTGTTGTATAAGCTGAAATGAAAGGAGTAGAAATCGAAACCATAGGATTTTAAGTGCGGATTCCATGCAAATTTTTCACCGGCATCCTTTTCCATCGTAATGCCCATACTGTAATTATCTTTCTTTGACGACCTAAACCTTGTGAGCACCTTGTATTCCGATACCTGAGCCATTGCAGTCGTATTTATCTCCCAACGTTGAAAATAATAATTATTCTTATCGTCAAAAATAGTTTTCAGCCAGGGCTTGTCGGTGTATACGGCGTTATCAACCCGTACAAAAGGTGCAATTTTATCAATCAATTCAAGGTCAAAACCTTCCACCAACTGTAGTTCAAACAATGAGGCCAATTGCCCGTATTGACTGATGTGCCGCAGGAGATTGTCTGATTGTTCCTGCGAAAGGCCCAGAAATTTCAATTCCTCTTCTCTGGCATTATTCAAGTCCAACGGCTGCTCAAAGAGGGTGGTCAGATTTTCAAGAATACCGGCATGCTCTTCCTCCAGTTGCTCTCCTAACATCATATTTCCAATGACGGCTGGAAGGTCGTCAGCATATTGTGCCTGGCCATTAACCGACACAAAAGCTAAAATCAGAAAGAGAATAATACGCTCCATTGATGACTGCTTCCTAGTTTAAGATCGCTTCTGCAGACATAATCCATCATCCATTTACCCGCTTGAAATCCCAGGCCGTAATGACCCTGTACCGGTCTTGAAGATGCTCCTGTGCGTAGCCAAAATAACCTTATGAGGTTGTATTCCACCCCAGCATGTACCACCGGCAAACTATTGAATGACTCCCGCACATTCAATACCGTAACCACTTTACTGTGCGGGGTGTATTCCATGCCAACTACCAGCACCAATGGCCAGTATTCCCGGTCATCTTTTGAGATTATGGGATGATTGAGGTTAAGGGCATATGCTCCATATTTGATCTTTTCACTCAAATCAACAATACCACCAAAATCAAGACTATACAAAAAGCGTGTCCCCACACCCGCTACATATACCTGCTTTACACCCCCTGCCAACCCAAGTGTAGCAATACCTGCTTTTCCTGCCCACGATAACGAAACCTCCCGAATATTAAACCCGGAATAACCGTTATGGTGCATTGCCAGACTAAAAGTCCCTGGTTTAAACTTCCGCACAACACGTAGTGAAGCCCAATATAATCCGTCCAGACCGTAATAATTTCGCCCGGCCAATGCGATGACTCCCCTGGAAAAATCAGCGTAGATACCGGCCGGATTTATGATGCCTGCCTCTGCCTGGCCCGACACCGCCAGGGCACCCCCCATGGCAGCGCCTCTCGTACCATCAGCAGTCGTTATTATCTGGCAGTTACCACCTACAAAACATGACAACAGCATCAATATAACGTATATCTTGTACATATAATGCATTTACTCTTAAATATACGTTATATTTATTTATTTTAATTATTTTTTATCTTTTTATTTATATTTAGATCAAACGAATGAGTGATAACCAATTATTATACACCATATAATTAAATATAAAAATTACGATTTGGAATTATTTTTCATAGTCCCGTCATTCATATTTTCGTCTGCAGCAAACGATTATTCAGGCTGAGATGAAATACTGGCCTTTTGAAAGACTTATAAGAGTGTGTTAATAAAGCTTCTTGGCAGAAGGGAAAGATATCACCTGAGTGAATTCCGGATCAGAACTCTTTCTTCAAATAAAAAGACAACCGTTTAGGTTCCTCTTTGCTTACCTGGTTAAGGGGGTATTCAAGCCGCATCACAATATCGTAAGCGGTAATGATATCGATCCCGACTCCCGTACCGTAGATTAATTTATCAGTAAATAATGTATTGAGCAGGTAATTGTCATAATTTTTCACGTAGCCAAAATCAAAGTAGGTCTTCAGGTAAATAGCCAAAGGGAAATGTTTGAATTGATCGACCGGTATAGAATTAAACTCTGCCACAGTAGAAAAGAGCAGTTTTTTAAAGGTGGTTTTATTCAGGAAAAACTGCGGACCTTCAATGACGTAAAGATCGTATCCCCTGACAAAATTTCCACCAAATCCCAGTCCGTAATAATTATTGTAGGATATTTTTTTTGTACTGTTACCGTAAAGGGCTGTTAAGTTAGCCACATAGAATTTTTTTCCCAGATCCAGATAACCGGCAAACCTCATAAAACCAGAGGCATAGTTCACATCATCAAATATACCGAGTCCTACTTTTCTGAGTGACACATCGAACATATACCCCTTTAGCGGGTATGCAGAAACATCCCGTTTGTCTTTTCTAAAGCCATAGGCAATACTGAAAAAGTTCTGATGATTTTTCGCATTGGAAAAATATTGAGGGTTGACTTGCCGGATGGTATCATCAATCACTGTTTTTTTAACACCCACATCCAAATAATGGTATTTATCTACAGCATTACGGTATCTGTAGGTAAAGCCACCCCCTGAGGAATTGATAATGGGGAAGTCTTGTTTAACTTCAATACGTTTATGGTTCTCGGTAAACACCGGAGTCCTTGAGTTTTGCGTATAGTAAGACTTCAATTCCAGGCCATGATGCTGGGCCTTATCCAGGTAGGGCATCACGTAGTTAAGTCCAAGCTTTTTTGTGTACCCCAACTGTGCAGTCACCCGCAGTGTTTCATTTCTACCGCGCACATTTCTTTGATAAAGGCGCATACCATAATTGATCCTTGACAGGTCGTGGTTGCGATTTACCCACCAGTCATTAAAATGGAGGTCGGCCAACTCAAGGATAGGAGACGGAAAGGTGTACCACCTTTCATTTACTTCAATGACAATATCTACCTTCTCCTGGCCTAATTCGAGTATGGATGTCTCTACCTTATTAAAAAGGCTGGTATTGTATATTTGTTTTCTGTCTATTTCTACCTGCTCCTTAAGGTCGGGAAGGAAAATAATACTTCCCTGTTTCAGCTGCATTTCGCGGGTAATAATATCTCTCCTTGTGCGCTTATTCCCATGCACCACAATATTATCTATCTCTACCCATCGCTCTGATTTGATGGTATCCTGCTGTACTTCAACCACATACTCCTCCACCGAACCGTTTCCGGCTCCAGGTACTTGGAAAAACATGGTCAAGGATAAAAACCAGGCAAGCATATTATCAGCTATTGATATTAATATTGTTTATCAAAATAAAGTCATTCCTTTGTCGCGATGGTTTTGGCCTTTTCTGAAAATGACCTGATAAGGATAAACACCCCGACCAGCACCAGTGGCACGCTGAGTATCTGTCCCATATTGAGCTTCATTCCTTCCTCAAACTCCACCTGATTTTCTTTCACAAACTCAAAGAGTATTCGCAGACTCCATAAAATAATCAGAAACAGTCCGAAAATTCGTCCTTCAGGTGTATTTTCTTTATATTTTCTCCAAATCAGGAAGAGTAAAACGAATACCAGAAAATAACCTGCGGCCTCGTACAATTGCGACGGATACCTCAAAACAGCTTGTGTTCGGATAATACCTGTCCAAACACCGTTATCATTAATCAGGCTGTAATCCAATGGTGTTCCTATCGGTTCATGAACGTATTTACTGGCATAAGCATCACTGGCCAGCACATTCTTCACCTGATTAGACATATATCTACGCATAAGATTTTCATCATATCCGCCTTTAAACGCGATCAGAATTTTCAATGGCACATATTCACTTTCCGTACTAATACTATCACCCACAGCATATTCTACGCTGGCCAATGCTGAATTGGGATATACTAGTCGTTCTGTGATGTTATGTGCAAATAACACACCATTTTTCCCACCAGTCGGCTCCCCTTCAATTTCACTATTGATAAAATTACCAATTCTGATCAGGGCACCTGTCATGGCTATAAAAATCACCAATCTGTCAAGCACCTGTAAATAACTTTGACCAGGTCGGCTTATTCTTTTTACCGAAAACCAGAACGATTTAAACCGTATATCATAACGGGAATATAACCAAATGGCAAAAAGAATACCCACAGCTGCCCCATGACTAGCCAGGCCTCCTTTTTGGATCATCAATATCTCTATCGGATTTGCCAGGTATTTAGCAGGCTCATAAAAGAACACATGACCAAGGCGTGCTCCTACAATCGTGGCAATGACCATAAACACTGTAAGAACATCAATGTCACTGACCGGCTTTCCCTCCTTCTTGTATATGTAGTAAAGCACCTGCTGACTTATGATAAACCCCAGGGCAAACAACAAGCCATACCACCTAAGGTGTATAAAGTTCCAACTAAAGATTTCAGGATTAGCGTTCCAGATAAAATAATTCAAAATACCCATTTATATAAAATTTTGCCAAAAATAGATATTAATTTCCGAATCCCGAATTGTATCATATTAGTTTTCCATTTTTAATTCATCGATCTCCTGCTGAAAAGCCCTACTTAAAATCGGGAACCTGCACCATGTTTTGGGATCAATATTAAAATCATCCAGATGAAAAGAAGGAGCCATTCGTTCTCTTTTCCATTGATTTACCGACCATAAGCGATAAAATCTGGATATAAATTCTTTTAAAAGCTCCGGCGGTAAAGTTAAATTCCTTTTCAATACATCAAATACTTCCATCGGTGAATGACGTTTGAACACGGCCAACCTTTCTATTTCCACCAGCACATCATAAGGCATCAGGTCATCTTCGTCTGTTTGATGGTCACCCGGAGGTCTCAGTTCCGCTGTGGGAGCCAGTTTGTTGATCTGCTTCAGCCCTTCATATCCCAGCTCTTCCTCGGCCCATAATAGCCATTGTCGCACAAAAGGCTTATCCACTCCTGCCAAAGGCGCCAGGCTGCCCGACATATCCCCATCCATTGTAGCATACCCCACATCTCCTTCACTGCGATTGGAAGTGGTAATCAACAGGGCATTTTTAATATTGGCCAACATCCATATACCGGGTGAACGCATTCTTGCCTGCACATTTTGCAAGGCGATATCATCCTGTGCCCAGGTCAGCTTCCTGCCGAGAACTTTCTCAACTTTATTATTTATTCCTGATACCTCAGCTGAAATGTCCCAATTGGAAAAAGAAGCATTTACAGAAAGTGCCAATCCCCGGGCTGCGGCAAAGGTGTCATCAGAGGAATTGTCTGCAGCCTGATAAATACAGGTAAGTGCCTCGGTAATTATTTCATCGGCAGATAAATGAGCCCATTCATCACGGCCCGCCTTACGGGCAAATTCCTCAACCCCCAATTCCTTCACTCCCCGCTTCACCATTTCGCAAATAAGAACCGCACAACAAGCTGAATCAGCCCCACCACTCAATGAAACCACAAAACCCTTACTTTTTGATTTCCGCATATAATCAAAAAGGCCCAGGGCCACAGCCTGGGCAAATTCTTCATTTCTATTGGATTGATACTCCTCCGCTTCCTTATTTTGATCGGTGTCTATATTTACCTCAGCCGTAAGCAGCGAAACATTATCAAAAGACAACCATTTATTTCTTTTAATAATTTTCCCCTTTTGCGCAAGAATCACATCGCCTTCATAGATCATCCTTCCCGCCTCATTGCCCAGCATATTGGTAAATAGGTAGGTGCAATCAAACTTCCGGGAACTGTCGGCCATCAACCTTTCCCTCACTCCGGTTTTGCCGAAAGTAAAATGGGAAGCACTGGGGTTAAGAACCAATTGAACATTTTGCGTCACAAAACGGCATGCCGGCCTGTTTTCCACCCAGGCATCTTCACATATTTCGAATGCCATACGGACGCCGCATACCTCATAAATCAAATCTCCAAACCGAATATTTTCACCATTGAAATCAAGGACAGCCTGCTGCCCTGATTTCCAGGGACTAAACCACCTGGTTTCATAATAAACCCCATCATTGGCCAGGTTTTGCTTGGCCGTTATTCCCAACAGTTTTCGATCAGAAACACAAGCTACTCCATTATAAAGGACACCTTCATACCAAATTGGCAGACCAAGAGATACCGTTATATTTTCTGTATGTGGTATAATAGCCTGCAATTTCTCAAGGGCTTTTTCCGCTACCCATTTTGCCAAAAACACATCCTGACAACCATAGCCTGTGATGCAAAGTTCAGGGAGATTGAGTATATCAACTTCTTTGATTTGGGCGGCACGAATGGCCTCCAGTATATTGACCATGTTCCCCTCCCAGTCCAATGGTGTTTGGTTGAGCGCCGCTCCGGCCAGCTTAATCATTTTCAGATATTTAATTTTTCAATCGCATTAAAGGCAGCATCCTGCTCGGCTTTCTTTTTATTATGTCCATAGCCTTTGCAAACGGATTTACCGTCAACAATTACATCAGAAATAAATTCCTTAAACTTACCATTTTTTTCAGATTCACTGGTTTCGAAGCGCACATCTATCACTTCCTTCTGCCCCCACTCGATCAGTTTACTCTTAAAGTTTGTTGTTGAGGCGACTATTTCACTGAGGTTGAAATTAGGGGCTATAATTTTATTTTGCACAAACTGATAACAGAAGGAATAGCCCCTGTCCAGGTAAATAGCACCTACGATGGCTTCGAGTGAATTTCCGTATATTGACTTATAGGATTGTTTTGAACCCGACAGCTTTGCATCACACAGGTTCATAAGTTGAGGTACACCCAATTTTCGAGCCACTACATTAAGAGACTCCCTGTTCACTATTCTTGACCGGATTTCAGTCAGAAAACCCTCATCTTTGTAGGGGTATTTTTTAAACAGGTAATCGGCCACAATGGAGCTTAGTACAGCATCACCCAAAAACTCCAGCCTTTCGTTTGATTCTACAAAGCCATTCCTGTCACGCGGCGCCATTGACCGGTGTTGTAATGCCAGTTTAAAAACATTGATGTTAAGGGGTCTTTTCCCTGTCAGCGATTTGAACGCTGCAATGAGTTTCTTCTCATTTGCAGAATAACCCTGAAAAAAGGCGGCAAGATGCTTTACAGCGCTAAACACTATTCATTTACTTTTCGAAAAATAACGGAGGTATTATGTCCGCCAAATCCAAATGTATTGGAAAGCGCCACATTTATTGTCCGCTTTTGAGCTTTATTAAAAGTAAAGTTAAGCTTATTATCCAAATTCTCATCGTCTGTGAAATGGTTTATGGTAGGCGGCACAACCTGATGTTGAATAGCCAGAATACTTGCCACCGCTTCAATAGCTCCTGCGGCACCAAGTAAATGTCCAGTCATAGATTTTGTAGAGCTGATGTTCAGCTTGTAGGCATGCTCTTTAAAGATCTCTTTAATAGCTATAACTTCACTGATATCACCCAGTGGTGTGGAAGTTCCATGTACATTGATATAATCCACATCTTCGGGACTGATATTCGCATTAGCCAGTGCATTTTTCATCACATTTTTCGCGCCCCTTCCTTCGGGGTGTGGCGCGGTGATATGGTATGCATCGGCAGACATGCCTCCACCAATTATTTCAGCATAAATTTTTGCACCACGTGCTTTTGCATGTTCATACTCTTCCAAAATAATTGCACCGGCGCCTTCTCCCAGCACAAAACCATCACGGTCTTTATCAAAGGGTCGTGAGGCCGTGGAGGGGGAATCATTGCGTTCAGACAATGCTTTCATGGAATTAAAGCCTCCCATTCCCGCTTCGGTAATGGCCGCCTCAGACCCACCGGTTATGGCCACATCCATCATTCCTAACCGGATGTAGTTTAAGGTATCAATGATTGCATTTGTAGCTGATGCACACGCAGATACCGTAACGAAGTTGGGGCCCCGGAAACCATACCTTATAGATAAGTAACCTGCACTGATATCCGGTATCATTTTAGGAATAAAAAACGGATTAAACCGTGGAATACAACCGCCTTTGGTGTAATCTCTTACTTCGTCCTGAAAAGTTTGAAGACCCCCAATACCTGAACCCCATATTACGCCAGCCCTATCAAGATCAATTTTCTCAATGTCCAGACCACTGTCTTTAATGGCCTGCTCAGCCACGACCATCGCGTATTGCGTAAAGGGATCCATCCGCCTGGATTCCTTCCGGTCAATATGGTCGGCCACATTGAAATTTTTCAGTTCGCAAGCAAACCGCGTACGAAAATGCTCAGGGTTGTATTTTGTAATTGGAGCTGCGCCACTTACGCCGTTAACAAGACCCTGCCAGTATTCACTTACAGAATTACCTATTGGTGTCAATGCACCCAAACCAGTAACAACAACTCGTCTTACTTGCATAAATAAAGGAATCAGGTATAAGGGTTAAACGAATAAAATTATTTTACGTTTTCTTCAAGGTAAGATATTGCCTGACCAACAGTAGCAATATTTTCAGCCTGATCATCAGGGATAGAAATATTAAATTCCTTTTCGAACTCCATGATGAGCTCTACTGTATCCAGAGAGTCTGCTCCCAGATCATTAGTAAAACTAGCCTCAGGGGTCACTTCTGACTCTTCCACACCGAGCTTATCAATGATAATGCTTTTAACTTTTTGTGCTATCTCTGACATTTTAGTTTGATTTAGTTAAAAATTTCCTGCAAAGAAAGAGATTAAAAATTTCAATGTCAAAAAAAATTAATGGATAAGTAATTGCAGATGTAATGAAATAATCAGTTAATCTTCTTAATTTCGTGCCTCAATTAGCATTTATGAAACATAAGAGGCTAATTATTAATTATGATTTTGACTTCAAGTTACTGGGATTGATATCCTCGGCCAAGAGTTATAAACTGGCCTGGTCGTTCAATCAGGCGCTTGCTTTGGAATTAAACAAGGATCAGGACCTGGAACTTGAATTTGGAAACAATGTAAAAATTAAAATCGGCAATTATATATATCAGACTGAAAACTCCACTTACCGTTTATTGCAAAACAAGGCTGTTGAATCTAACCATTCGGAGGCTAAATTTCTTTTACCGGATCAGCCCCACCTTGATTACCTTTTACAGATCGAGGGCGAAACATACCCTTTCTCGATGGAAATGATCATTGAAAAGCTTAAATCTTTAAACACGGTGGAATATATCGCTGTTATAGATATAGAAAAACTAAAAACGAAAGAAAATTTATTATTTTGAACATGATTAAAATTCCTTTTAACAAAACGAAAGTAATAGCCACCGTAGGGCCGGCATCAAATACGAAAGAAAAACTCAAAGCCCTGATCATAGAAGGCACAGATGTTTTTCGGTTAAACTTCTCACACGGCACACATGAAGACCATAAAAAAGTCATCCAATATGTACGTGAGTTGAACGTTGAGATGAACTCTCCTGTATGCTTGCTACAAGACCTCCAAGGGCCTAAAATACGCATAAACCAGGTACAGGACGGTGTTGAACTGAAGGCCAGAAACAAATTCATCATCACAACTGAAGAAGTGATGGGAAACGAAGAAAGGGCCAGCACCTCCTACAAGGAGATCCTCAATGATGTAAAAAGTGGAGATCGCGTACTGATTGATGATGGGAAAATTGAGCTCATCATTAAAGAAATTCGCGACAAAGATATCGTTACGGAAGTCATCCATGGCGGAAAGCTTAAATCCAGAAAAGGCATCAATCTGCCCTACACAGATGTCTCAGCGCCCTCACTAACAGAAAAAGACCTGAAAGACCTTTATTTTGGGCTTGAGAATGATGTGGAATGGGTAGCGTTGTCGTTTGTGCGAAATGCCAAAGACATCCACGAGCTACGGGAAATCATACAATCAAAGGGCAAAAGCAGCCGCATTGTGGCTAAAATTGAAAAGCCGGAAGCTGTGAAAAATATTGATGACATCATCAAAGCTACTGACGCTATCATGGTGGCCCGAGGGGATCTGGGCGTAGAGATACTCCCCGAAGAAGTACCTATGGTACAAAAACAAATTGTCGCTAAATGCAAAAAAGCGGCAAAACCCGTCATCATAGCTACTCAAATGATGGAGAGCATGATCGAAAATCCCCGCCCAACCCGGGCAGAAACAAACGATGTGGCCAATGCCGTAATGGACGGGGCTGATACCCTTATGCTATCTGCTGAAACAGCTGCTGGAAAATATCCCCTGGAAGTGGTTAAAACCATGGTAAATACCATCTCGTCAGTGGAAGCCAAAAGCGAAAGAGTATACCACCACCACTATACTTTAAATGAAAAGTCACCGCTTTTCATCAATGACACTTTAATGCTAAATGCCTGTCAGCTGGCCAAAGTTGCCAATGCCAAGGCCATCACCGGATTGACGCAGGCCGGCTATTCGGCATTCAGGCTGGCATCTCACAGGCCTAAAGCCAATATATTTATCTTTTGCAGTAATAAAGAATTCATTCGCACAATGAACCTGATCTGGGGGGTAAGAGGTATTTTATACGACAGTAATGAGTCAACAGATGAAACCATTGCCGATATGGAGGATATTCTCAAAAAGCAAGGTTATATCAAACCCGGGGATATATTTATTAGCACGGCCAGTATGCCTATCCAGGAAAAAGGGAGGGCTAATATGATCAAGCTTAACGTGACCAGGGAATAAAATATATCAGATCCATTTGTCTGGTTCGACAAGTATGACCTGTTCCCGGTCTACGACGACCGCCCCCGGTGGGGCACCTTTTCGGCGACGGATGTATTTGCGGGGAGTGTATATTACAGGCACAAGTGATTCAGTGCTTCTTTTTGAATAAAACGCAGCCAGTTGTGCTGCTTTTTCTATAACAGGTGCCGGGTAATTCTGACCCGGCATCTGCTTTATAATCACATGTGAACCACTGACATCTTTTGCATGAAGCCACAGGTCGTCTTTCTTGCCATCACCAAAAGAAAGCAGGTCATTGTTTTTCGCATTCTTACCTACTTTAATCTTAAAACCCATCCACTCACACACAATAAATCGCTCTGCCTTTTGTTTTTCAACTGGCTTTTTCTGATGTGTATGCCCTTCTAATTCATCTACCACCCTGACCTTATCTAAACCTTCCAACTGTAGCGACAGCTCGTCCAACTCAGTCTCACATGACTTTATTGATTCAGTAAGCCTTTGTACTTCTATGGCCTGGTTTTTACTTTTCCGATATAGGGCTTCTGCTTGTTTAATCACACTGGCACCGCGTTTGAGACCAATGCTAATATCCACTCCGGTGTGTACATTTTCCAAAACCACATTTTCCATATCAGGCCTGATAAGATGCATATATGCCATCAATGTATCTGCCACCTCAGCCGGTTTACCCTGTGTATTAAGTACGTTGAGACGCCATTGTGCTTTTTCATAATGTCCCCGCAGCTTCTTTAATCTTTTTCTCAGTTCCCCGGCCACCTGCTTCTTTTTTATATATAAGGTGTGGTTTTTAATATAAGTGAGAAAAAACGCATTTAAGGCTTTTTGCGGACTGCCATATACCCCGGCCTGACCTTCACTTTTATAAAAAGACAACCTAACCTCATCGCCCGTATCCTCCACATAGTAATGTTTTACGTTTTGAATAAAAGACAACATCAATTGCCACTGCTGCCACTTCTCCGCTATGTTTAGTGAACTATACCCCCTGTTGATCAATTCATTCCACAACGGTTTCCCCACAACAGGAAAACATTTCATCAGGTCGCCACTGGCCTGGCTGAATTCATTAAAATCCGGATTTTTTTTCGAAAGTGATTCAGGCACCAATTCCCGATCATTGAGTAAGCCATTTTTAAACATTGCAGAATACCTCCCCTGCTCAAACAAAATGATATTTGATCGGTTTCCATGCATCTTAAAAAGCAACAGGAAATCATTTTCAAGAAAGATAAGAAAAGACCTGTCGAACCGGATCATTTCGATTTTCAACACCTTTAGTCCATGGATCTTTGGAAATATAGCTACACTATTTCTGCGGGCCCTGGATACATTTTCAGGAAACCACAAACACGTGAAATCACTTCTCAACCAGGCCTTGATAAATACGTTCATTGTTCCCTTTGCGAAGTGAAAGACAAGCTCTTCGCGCGATTGGGAATAGCAATCTGTCAGCGAGAAACCTGCAAGTTCAATACGCAGGTTTTCGACCAGTTTATCAAGGAAAAAATAATTATTATGCACCGTTAAATCGTGATCTTTAAACCATCGTAGGCAACATGCACATTTTCAGGCAGCATATCCGCTACTTCCCTGTGCCTGCCCATTCTGTGACTAATGTGAGTCAGGTAAGCTTGCGCCGGGCCTATTTTAGCAATAACCTCAAGGGCTTGCTCCAAATTAAAATGAGATACATGCGGTTGCTGTTGAAGCGCATTGATCACCAACACTTTCGTGCCGGCAATTTTCCCCATTTCCCGGTCTGAAATATGGTTAGCATCAGTAATATACGTGAAATCTTCTATTCTATAGCCAAATACTGGCAGCTTCAAATGAAGTACTTCTATCGGGATAAATCTTATCCCATGAATATCAAAAGGACTATTATCAATTGCATGCACCTCCAGACGCGGAACTCCCGGGTATTTATTGTCATTAAAAGCATAGGCAAACTCTGTTTTTAACTGCCCAATCACATTTGAACGGGCATACAGCGGCATATCCATTTTTTGGACAAAATTAAATCCCCGCACATCATCCAGGCCCGCCGTATGGTCTTTATGCTCATGCGTAAAGACCAAAGCGTCCACCTTGCTGATTTTTTCCCTTAAAACCTGTTGCCTGAAATCAGGGCCTGTATCAATGATGAAACTCCGGTTTTCGATCTGTAGATGAATTGAAGACCTCAACCGTTTATCATGAAAATCCATCGATTGGCAGACCCTGCACTGGCAAGCAATAACAGGTACTCCCTGTGATGTTCCGGTACCAAGAAAAGTAACAATCAAGTTGTTAGTTCTGTTTGGCCCAGTTGCATAAAAAGTTTTCTGTTTTTTTCAGAAAGCCTTTTCACATCTACCTGTATGAGCCTGATTATTTCCAAAAGACAGTTTATCTTTCCGTCAACAGGGTAGTATTTATTGACAATGATAATTTTTTTGTCCCTCAAAATACAATAACCGGGCTTGAAGCTCCCCTTTTCATAGCGCAAAATATATTCTGTTTCAGAAAGGAGGTCTTCCAGTTTTGCCAGATAGTGTTTTGAGTACCTGATCATTCGATTTATTAATCTTCGGTGTACTTACGTACAGCATCTACGAGTTTATCGTAGTCAAGCGGCTTGATCAAATAATCCTTTATACCCAATGCTTCAAAATCTTCAGGAGTATAGTTTTTATAATTTCCTGAGATTGCGATAATAGGTAATTTTGATTTATCAGGATCTTTTAATTTTCTGATTTGCTTTGCCAATGTCATACCATCGACACCCGGTAATATTATATCCAATATCACCACGTCAAATTTCTTTGAATTGATCTGTTCGATAACCTTTGATCCACTTTTCAGGCCCACGATATCATAACCCATACCCAGAAATATTTTTCTGGACAACGTTTGAATCACGGGACTATCGTCTGCGATCAATATACGTTTTGCATTTTCACCCATTTAAGTATTTATTTAAATTCCCTTTTATATAGTTCTGCAACTTATTAAAATTTTGATTAAGCGTCTCAATTTGATTCGTGAAATTTTCTCCTCCCTGCATTTTCAACTTTCTTTCTGCAAAATAAAACAATAATTCTAACTTTCTCAACCCTAAAGTTCCCGCATTCCCCTTAAGGGCATGCAATTTTGTTAAAATATCATGAATATTTCTCTTTTTTGTACACTCTTCAATTTCACTCATCTGTATTTTAAAATCATTCTGAAACTCATCCAACGCTTCAATGATCATATTTTCGTCCCCATATTTCAACAATTTACGAATGACCTGACCATCCAGGTGGGGTACGTTTTGTTCAATCTCCACAAGCGATTTTTTTTCAACATCTTCCGGCTTAAGTGTTTTTTCAACGACCGATTTTACCATATCCAACAGCTTATGTGGCTCAATCGGCTTAGGCAGATAGTCTGAAAATCCATGCCTTAAGTACTCAAATTTTTCATGTGGGGTAAGGCCTGTTAATGCAATCACCGGAGGGAGTTTTGCCCCCTGTTTTTCACTCATCATTTTCATGGTTTCGGTGCCATCGATGTCCGGCATCTGTATATCCAAAAAAATAAGGTCATAGTTTTTCTTCCCAATGCTGTCCATTGCTTTAATTCCACTATTTACCGCTTCTACTTCACATCCGGCCTTCACCAGTATTCCCCGGGCCACATCGAGATTGATCTTCTGATCA
>JAOUKJ010000398.1 GCA_029882675.1 Cyclobacteriaceae bacterium | reverse complement strand
CAATCATTAATGGTATAGAATCGAATAATAAATCCAAAGTAAATGACAATAATTATTCAAGCTTAATATATATATTAAAAAAATGAAATACATATTATCAATTATAATACTAATATATTGTATACTATTTATTTATGGCTGTGCTACAGTAACACAACCAACAGGCGGACCACGTGATGTAAAACCACCTGAAATGCAAACTTCTTACCCCGAAAATGGTCAACTGAATTATAAAGGAAAAACCATTGAAATTACATTTGATGAAAACGTTGACCTGGTTAACCATCAAAAAGAAATATTGGTTACCCCTTCTTTGTCGGAAGACATTGACGGAATATACAAGAAAAATAAAGTGATCATTACACTTAACGAAGAGTTGCAGGAAAACACGACTTACACATTTAATTTTCGGGAATCTATTCGTGATCTGACTGAAAAGAATGCAGCGACTGATTTAAAAATTGCGTTTAGTACCGGTGATTTTATTGACTCATCATACATCGAAGGAAAAGTATATAACCTGCTAACCGCTAAACCGGTACCTGAAGTACTAATCGGATTGTACTATGCAGACGATACACTAAATATTATAAATAAGGCACCAATATACCTGGCTTATAGTAAAAAAGACGGGACATACCGGTTTGATAATATCAGGGCAGGACAGTACAAAATTTATGCAGTGAGCGATAAAAACAAGAATTCAATCGTTGATTTCAAAAATGAATTGTACGGCTTTGAATCCGAAATACTTCAATTAGATACAGGACTAATAAATGTGGATATCCCAATGGTATATAATGATCTCAGGCCTTTGAAATTACAATCAGCCAGGGCAGCAGGAAAATACTACAATATCAAATACAATAAGTATGTATACGACTACAAAATAAAATCAGAACCTTTTGTCTATTCTACCTTTGAAGAGGACCATGCTACACTAAAACTTTATAATGACAGTAGTTTTACGGATAGCTTAAAAATAATTATTGAGACAACGGATTCTACTTTTTACACTTATACAGATTCTCTCTATTTAAAATTTGCTAAGTCTCCACGTGGATATACAGAATATTCATTTGCCATTGCACAACAAAAAATAAATAAGAAAATTAATAAATACGAAGGAGTCATAAATTTTAATAAACCCAGTTTCTTTTTAAATAGGGATTCTATTTTCTATACAATAGATACGTTAATAAGGGTGCCCTACGATTCCTTTACTTTTAAATGGAACCTGAACAGAACACAACTTGACTATGCAGTCAACATTAATTCATACCTTACAGACAGCTCAGATTTAACGTTAAACAATTTTCAAATAGCACCACAATCGTTTATCAGCATAGATAAGGATACATCGACAACGGGCATGGCTAAACCGGTATTTTATACCAGTGAGCAAACAGGTACTATTGAATATACCATTAACACAGAAGTCCCCCATTTCATAGTACAATTACTAGATAATAAATACACTGTTCTACAACAGCAATTCGAAAATAAAAAAGGGGATTTTAGAACACTTGATCCGGGCAATTATATGCTTCGCATCATTATAGATGAAAATGGCAACGGTCGTTGGGATCCGGGTGATATCATTAAAAACATTAAACCCGAACCCGTTGTTTATTATAAAGATGAAGAGGAAAAACCGGTGATCATATTAAAAGCAAACTGGATAAATGACTCGCCTAATATTACGTATCCGCCTGTGGATAACCCTGTGGATATGTAGTCAATTATCAAACCAAAAAGCGCATAACTATACAACCAACTTTTCCAATCTATTCAATGTTATGTATAACTTTGGCTAACTCAGACTTATACACAAGTTATCAAAAGCGAAAAACCGGGAAAACAGGTTATACACAGAAAAAAGAAAATGTGTATAAAATAAATAAAACAGTGCATAGACAAACCAATCAAACAAAAGGGATGTTTTTAAAATGTGAATAACGATTTAACTTATCAACAATTAGAAAAGAAAAGAGATTTTTAAAATATTTATCCACCAAATCCACACACTGATAATTGATAATAGTTTTATTTTATATACTTTAATAGTTTAATAGGGGAGAGAAGAATATGTGGAAAACTTATATTGTCTTTTATTTTCTATTCATTATTGTAATACCTGCGTTTGCGCAAGTGAATAGTCCGGCGATTAATGATGAGATTAAACTGGCCAATGAATACTATGCCCGGGGCGATGTAGAGAAGGCCAAGAAATTGTATGCCGATATTGCAAAAGATCCCCGCAGGGTAAGCATTATCCACAACAACTATTATTTTCTGTTATTGTCGACCAAAGATTTTAATGTAGCGGAAAAATATATCAACCGGCAAATCCGGCAATTTCCATCGGCATTGGAATATCGCCTTGATCTCGGATTGCTTTACCATTATGCGGGCAAAGGCGCTGATAAATATTTTAAGAAGGTGATCGGGGAGATTGCAGGGAATACACATTTTATCCGAATAGCTGCAAACTATTTTATCAATCAGCAATTGTTAACTTATGCACAACTGGCCTTTGAAGAAAGCAGAAAAGCATTGGATAAGCCCATGCTATACGGTTTGGAAATGGCCAACCTCTACCGGCTTTTGGATGAGCGGCCGCTCATGGTAAAGGAATACCTGAATTACCTGACGTCCAATCCATCAAATATAAAATACGTAAAAAACACCTTGCAGAATCTGCTCACCGAAACCAAAGACCTTGAAAGTCTGGAAGTAGCATTGTTTGAGCGCGTCCAGCAGTTTCCTGAAAATCCGATATACCCCGAATTGCTGATATGGGTAAACCTGCAGTTGAAAAACTTTTACGGGGCTTTTGTCCAGGCACGAGCGCTCGATCGACGTATGCGGTCGGAAGGTGACCAGAGTATGGAGGTTGGTATTATTGCCCTGGATAATGGAGATTTTACGAATGCCACAAAAATTTTCAATCACATCATCGAAAATTATCCGCGAACGGGCAATTACATCAAAGCACGCATGTACCTGATCAGGGCCTATGAAATGCGCGTGAAAAATACGTACCCGATAAATGACGAAGAAATAAAAAATGTAATTGCAAATTATGATAAACTGGTCAGTGAAATGGGTATTGACCAGCAAACCCTGGAGGCGATGCGCAACAAGGCCCTGCTTTATGCCTTTTATCTGGATCAGCGCGATTCAGCCATCCGGATCCTTGAAAAAATCGTAAATATTCCCCGGGCCAACCTGCGGATTAAATCACAGTCCAAACTTGATCTGGGCGATATATATTTGCTCAATGGCGAACACTGGGAATCTACCCTGCTTTATTCTCAGGTAGAAAAAGAAATGAAGGAGACGCCAATTGGTTACGAGGCCAAGCTGCGCAATGCCAAACTTTCATATTTCAAAGGCGATTTTTTGCTGGCGCAGGAACGCCTCGATATTATCAAGCAGGCCACCACACGTGAGATCGCCAATGATGCGATAGGCCTGAGCCTGTTGATAAAAGATAATATTGCCCTCGACTCTACCGAAGCAGCCATGCGTGCCTATGCAGCCATCGAACTTTTGCTCTTCCAAAATAAAACCGAAGCGGCCCTGGCCGGAATTGAAAAGATGAAGACCGAATTTTCATACCATAGCCTCACGGATGAGTTATTATGGATGGAGGCCGATATCTCCATTAAGGCGGGGCAGTTTGAGGATGCTCTGGATCATCTCCAGCAAATTGTCGATGTCTATGGCAGTGATATACTGGGGGATGACGCCTATTTTTTAATGGGCGAAATTTGGGAGCGACACCTGAACGACAAAGACAAGGCTATGGAGGTCTTTTTTGATTTTATCACCCGATACCCCGGCAGTGTGTATTCAGCGGAGTCACGCAAGCGCTACAGGGCGCTACGCGGAGATTTCAAAGAGGATGCTATGATGAATTAGTAATTTAATTCAGAAATCCAAAAGGCCATCAGGGTATTACATTATTACAAAAATATTTTTCATCCACGATAAAATCTCTCTTATCTGCCAAACTCCGTGTCTATCACTGAGTTGGCTGAGAAAGAATGATTCCCGGATATTGCCAATATTTGCATTTTCAGCGCCCAATGCATCGTTTCCCGGTCAAACCATCACGCCTTCAGTTCTTCCGGTATGGCAACTTGTTTATAATTTTGACAAGAGGTTAATAAAATTAAAAAGAGGCCAAATGTTGCAATATTCTACACCCAA
>JAOUKJ010000028.1 GCA_029882675.1 Cyclobacteriaceae bacterium | reverse complement strand
TTCCCGGAATATTTCAGCGAACTCTTCTTCCAATTCAGCAGGAAAATCTTCGCGTTGCCTCAATGCAACCAAAGCGGATATGCCCGCAGTGGCTATTGCCGGGTGTTCTGCAGAAAAGGTTTCAGTTACAAGAAATTCATATTCAAGGATTACCTTCCCAATGACCTGTAAAAGGCCTGCTTTCTGAAGGGGTGATTTTGAGGATCCATAACTTGATTTAAGTATGCTGATAAGTTGTTGATCGGGAACGGGTACAGCCAGAAGGATTGAATACAAACTGTTTTGTGCTCTTGCATTTAAAGCGTCAATGTCTAGCGATTGTATCTTTTTCCGAAGCACATCACTTTGCATGGTTTCGAGTGTTTCAGCGGCGGCAATAGCCACATTCACCTGTTCATCATGCAATAGCCTGATCAGGGTGTCCATCGCGGTGGATGCATCGGGAAAATGCCCCAGACTGCGTGCAGCCTCAATGCGTACCCTGGAGTCTTCATCGGTAGCCTGAGCGATGAGCATATTCAGGGCATCCTCTTTTTGGCTTTTTGCCAGTGCCCTTGCCAGTTGTGCCCGTACATGTGGGGAAGGTTCATTGGTGAGGTGATGACCAATGGCATTCAGGTATTTATCGATTTCAATCTCTCTTGTTCTGCCTAGAAAGTGTGCAGCTCCAAGTCGTGCACTATAGGAAACTTCGGGACTTAGCAGCCCAATGGCCACTTGTACAGACAAGTCATCGTGCACATTTCTAATCCCCGCGCGGTAAATCCCCCAGATAAACCCTTCCCATTCCGCACTACTTTGAAAGTCCATCCGATTAAATGCCGATAATTGCGTTTGGCTTATACCTTTGCCGATGGCTTCCAGTATAGTTTTGCGTACGAAGAGGGAATCTTCTATTTTCAGGATGTCCAGTAAAGTGGATGTGGCAACAGAATCATAAAGTTGGCCTAACGCATAGGCAGCGGCCTCACGGACTTCCACAAACTCATCCTGCAACAGCAGAGCTATCAGGGGCTCGCGTGCGCCTGAATCCTGTACAGTACCGAAAGACCGGGCGGCATACTCCCTGTACTTTGGATTGGGGTGTTTTAAGTATTTATAGAGGCTGTCGGCTGCTCGTTTGTCTGCGAAATCATAAATTCGAATGATTTCAGGATCGTCAAAAATATTTATTCCATCCTCAATGGGTAGCGCTTCGGGCTTGCAGCAAAAAAGGGCCAGTGTGATAACACTGCTTATGAACCACCGATCCATCGTTTAAATAGTCAGTTTGGGGAGTTGTTCAGCCGCATCTACAATTTCCATAAACTCAATATCGGCTTTTTTAAACGAATAAAGTAAAAAACGAACCTCTTTGATATGTACATTGCCATCTACCTCTGCAATTTTATATAACCAGGCAAAGGCCCTTTTTTTCTGTGCCAAAGAACAGCGGGAGATCAGGTCAATGCCTTTGGAATAGATGCTTCGTTCTGTTTCATTTTCAATATTCTCCATAAAATCATTATAGATGTTTTCAGGCACTTCTTCTAATTCCCTGATTTTATGTAAGGCTTTTATTTCCCTTTTATCGATGATATTATCAGCACTAATGATAAGATAAATCAGATAAAGGAGGCCTTCGTGGTAAGTATTATTAGCAGACATAAGACTAAATTTGACACACTAAAAGCAAGAATCAGTGGTTAAAGATAGGAATTTATACGAGATCTTTTGTGCTACAAGGGATATTTAATCCTCCACATCAATCCCCATTTGTTTCATCAATTGACTGGCGTTGAAGGAATGGCAGATGCCCGATGATAATTTATAGTCAAAAATGAGTCGATCGCCTTCAAACCCAGCGTTAAAACTAAAGTTTTCCACATCCTTGTTACCGGCATTTTCTTTCCCCAGTTCAAGGTCATGGGTAGAAATCAAACCCATGGCATGTGATCTGGAAAGTTGCCTGATGAGGGCCATGGCCCCACGGTGACGGTCATTGGAGTTGGTGCCTTTCAACACCTCGTCGAGGGCATATAGCACCGGAGTGCTGCTTTTATTGATTAAATCAAGCAATTGCCTGATCCGCTGAAGTTCGGCATAAAAGGAAGACACGTTCTCTTCCAGCCGATCGCGGTTGCGCATACTCGTAAACAGTTGAAACTGAGATACTTCAAACTGACGGGCACATACCGGAGCCCCGCAAAATGCCAGCGCAAGGTTTACCCCCACCGTGCGTTGAAAGGTGCTCTTTCCAGACATGTTTGATCCGGTAATCAGTGCTACTTTACCTTTGTCTGACAAGTGAAAGTCATTGTCAACCCGGGATTCAACAGGAATGAGGGGATGCCCCATGTTTATGGTGTGTAAAGTAAATTTGTGATCGACCAATAAAGGAAATTGATAGTTGGGTTGTGCGAAGGAAAAGCCGGCCAGGCTGTTGAGTGCGTCTTGCTTGCTTACTTCGTGAAACCATTTTTTGACCTCCTGTCCATGGGCTTTTTTCCAACGGTCAAGCAGATGAAGAAGGACAATGTCGAGGAGCAAGACCATGTCAAAGAAATAGTAAAAGGCATTGGAACGGGCATTAATATAATCCAGACAGCGATCGAGCCGTTTAAGAATAATAGGGGCTTCCTGTCCCCCACCGGTAAAGTGGGCCCTGACCTGCTTGTTCCAGGGCGATACTGTTTTTTCTGTTCTGATCAGCTCGATCAGAGCGCTATAGGTTTTTAATGCTTTGGAGCCTTCGTAAGTGAGGTCAGCCGTTTCTTTCGCTGTCCTAAAGACCTTGCGCAGGGCAAAAACATTTACGATAATAAAAAAAGCAGGTATATGAAAAGTAAAGGAACCTGTAAAGGCAAGAATTATACTTATCAGGGTAACAGGAATGGAGACCAGGGCAAAGGTTAGCATTCGTTTGGGAAGTTGCAGGTCTTTTCTTTCAATCCATTGCAGCAGGTCGCGTATATGGTCACCTTCATCTTCAAAATGCATGCCTGTAGCCCGAAACTGTTGTAGCCATTCCGGCTTTTTGCGGAGTTCTTTTACCGCTTCCTGACGGGAGGTGGCTTCCTGAATGGAAGCCGGGGCCTTTAACCAGTCGGCCAGAATTTTTTCTCCTTCAGGAGTGACACAGCGGTTGATCAGTTGAAACAGCGAATGCTCTCCGAAAATATCAAGATCAGCGGTGTATTCATGGCGTTCATCCATAAATTGATTGCCGTTTTTCTGTCCTTTCAATTCGAGTGTTTGCTTTTTTTGTTCTATGAAATTAATGTCAGCTAAAAATAATGCGTGGTTTTTCTGATATTTTATTTTGTTATGTCGGTTGACCAGAAAGCCAAAAAACAGGGGGAATGCCATCACAGTAATGGCTAATCCCCAGCCATTACGTTCATTTGCAAAAAAGACAAGAAGTAGAATGAAAATAATGGTGATAGCAATGCGCAGGGTACTGAGTCGGATGAATTTTTGATGGTGTTTTTCGCTAGCTGTTTTATATTGTGTGTATCGGTCTTTAAAATAGGAAGTATTCATCATAGGGGTTAGGATAATAATTGATATGCCAGCAAGGCAGACAAATAAGCCACGCCAGTCATATATGCCAATTGTATAAACGGCCATTTCCATCCCCGGGTTTCCCTGTACACGATAGCGAGGGTACTCATACACTGCATGGCAAAGGCGTAAAAGAGCATGAGGGATACGCCTACTGCCAGGGTAAACCTAGGCCCACCGGTTTCACTATTTACTTCTTTTGCCATTCGAGTCCTTACCGTCAGCTCGTCATCTGTTCCGCCAATACTGTATATAGTGGCCATCGTACCAACAAAGACTTCTCTTGCAGCGAAAGAACTGATCAGGGCTATTCCAATTTTCCAATCGTATCCTAATGGTTTGATGGCCGGTTCAATGGCCTTTCCAAATATGCCTGCAAAAGAGTGTTCCAGTTTATAAGCTGCTATTAAATTTTCTGTTTCCGTTTCATTCATACCCTGTTGAGCGGCTAACTGTGTAGCGTTTTCTTCTGCCACTTTCATGTCATCTGCCGGCCCATAGCTGGCAGTAATCCACAATATAATTGAAATGGCCAGAATGATTTTTCCTGCTTCGAAAACAAAAGTTTTGGTTTTCTCATAGATGGTAAATACTACATTCTGCCAGCGAGGCAATTTATAAGAAGGCATTTCCATCACTAAATAGCTGGGTTCTTCCGTTTTTACCATTAATTTAATCACCACAGCCACAACCAGTGCCACCACAAAACCGAGTGTATAAAGGCCAAAAAGAATTATGCCCTGCAAGTTAAATACGCCCAATACTGACGTGGCGGGTATTACCAATGCAATGAGTATCGTATATACGGGTAATCGTGCCGAACAGCTCATAAGTGGAGTGACCATGATGGTAATGATGCGATCTCTTTTGCTGCCAATAGTGCGTGCTGCCATGATGGCCGGCACAGCACAGGCAACACCAGATATCAGGGGAACCACGCTTTTTCCGTTCAGACCGAATTTGCGCATGAGCTTATCCATGAGGAATACGACCCGTGACATATATCCCGTTTCCTCCAGAATAGAGATAAAGGCGAACAAAAGAGCGATCTGAGGTATAAAAATAACAATACCGGCCAGGCCTGGGATAATTCCTTCCGATATCAGGCCGTTGAGGGGCCCCTGGGGTAACCAGCCGGATACCTTAACGGCTGTGACTGAAAAAACATGGTCAATAAAATCCATCGGCATTTCTGCCCATTTAAAGACTGACTGGAAGATTAAAAACAAGACACCTACGAATAAGGTATAGCCCCACACTTTATGTGTCAATACCTTATCGAGGCGAGCCGTTATTTGGGTCGGTTCATTACCCAATGCGGCAATACTACCTTCCAGCACACCATCAAGAAAATGATAACGTGCCAAAGTTTCTGTTCTCCGGATTTTCTCCTTGTCTAATCCGGCAAAGGCCCCGTTTTTGTTGTTTAACGCCTCTTGTAGCTGGAGGTAAGTATTGACAGATGTTGCTGATAAAGAAGTATTGTCTCCAAAAACTTCTTTAATATGTTCTTCGGGTTTAAAGAATAAATCGACTTTTTTTTGCTCAAAAGTTTTAATTTCCTGTTTGAGCTCATCGATACCATCTCCATTCCTTGCGTTCATTGATATCAGAGGAACTTTTAATTCATCCTTCAACTTTTTAACATCAATGGTTTTACCTTTTTTATTGACAAGGTCCATCATATTAAGGGCCAGGATAACGGGCATGCCCAGATCATGCACCTGGCTAAAAAGGAGTAGGTTTCTTTTCAGGTTGGTGGCGTCTGCAATAACAACGACAAGATCAGGGTGGTTTGGATTTTCTTTGTTGCCAAGCACTTCCATGACAACAGCTTCTTCTTCTGATTTTGGATAAATACTATAGGTTCCGGGAAGATCGATGATACTACATACCGGCCCCTCATTTATTTTCATGGATCCTATTTTTTTATCAACAGTGACCCCGGGAAAATTGCCTATTTTTTGGTTAAGACCAGTCAGGTGATTAAAAAGGGAAGATTTACCCGAATTGGGGTTTCCCACTAAAGCAATTTTTATTTCAGAAATCAACTTCATTTAGTTCACTGTTATGGAAGCAGCTTCTGAAACCCGAAGAGAGAGGTCATAGCCGGAAACGCTTATACATATAGGATCACCCAGGGGGGCTTTATAATTGAAGCGAACCGGGTGACCTGGAATGCACCCCATTTCCAATAATTTTAAAGACAATCCTTCATCTGTAAAACCGGTGATTACTTTTACATCACCAGGCTCCATTTCCGCTACATTGCTCATTACCTTTATTTAGACTAATTATAAACAACGCGAATGTATGGTTCATTTTCACATAAAGCAAGAACTCTGATAAAAATCATCTTTTTGGATGCAATATAAACCTATTTTCATGGATTAAGGGATGTTCAATTATAATCCGGGTAAAGGGTCATTTGGTCAGGGCAGATGTTGGCGTGTTTAAAAAACAAACAGTCGCAACAAGGCGACTGTTTGTTCATGAAAAAAACCACTTTTACTATTAAAATCTAATAACACTAACGTCTCTGCGGCAATATTGTTTTGACTTTTGACAAATTTCATGTTTTAGAAAGACTGACTGAAATATGAAAAATATATTTTTACCTTTGCATCGTTTTTAGAAATTGGCCTTATTTCAAAGTGTTTTACAATTAAATTAATAATTAGGTAATGAAAAAATTAGGTGTTGTTTTGGCCCTGTTTATTGTAATAAATGTTTCTGCCCAGGAAAAACCCTGGGGAGTCGGCCTGCGTATGGGGTCTCTGAATGGGATCACGGTAAAGAAATACAATAATAATTCGGATTTGGAATTTTCTATAGGAACCAGTTATTATAATATTTACAATAATTTCCACAATAATCTTTGGAGTGAATGGTTATTTGAAAATTCACTTGTGTATACTGATATTGAATTTCTGGATTATCGGGGTTCAGCGCCTGTTGGTGCACAGTTTCGGATGTTATTTCACAAAAATCTGGAAAAAATTGGAGATGAGAAAGTCTCCGGATTGAAGTGGTATTATGGAATTGGCGGGCAGTTTGTGAAGCAGACACACCAATTTTCCTATCGCTATAAATTAACGACCAAAGACTGGATTTATGTGGTCTCGGATAAGAGCAGTGAAATAAATTTTGGTATTGACGGAATTATTGGATTGGAATATACTTTTAAAGAGGTTCCGGTATCCTTGTTTTTAGACGGCAACCTCTTCATGGAAATTTTTGATGATTTTCAACCTTGGGGTCAGGCGGGTTTTGGCGGAAGATATAGGTTTTAAAAGCCGTAAATAATGAAATACAGGTTGCTACCATCCCGTCATTTGATTGTTTTACTTGCAGTTGCTGCTCTGGTTTTTTCATCCGGTTGCTCAACTTTAAGTGTAATTTTAAGTGGTACGGTTGGTACGCCACCGCCTTCAGAAAGGCCTCCGGCGCCGCGATCCACCGGAGGTCATCCTTCCTACCGTTCACTGCACATCCCTCCCGGGCATTTACCTCCTCCGGGAAGTTGTAAAATATGGGAACCCGGTGGCCCTCCTGGTCATCAGGGGCCTCCAATGGATTGCCGGGAAGCATTTAGAAAAGTCCCACCCGGATATTGGGTTCTGGAGCGGCTAAACAGCGACGAAACCCTCTTGCATGTGCATGAGGCCCATCCTAAAAGGCCGGGTATTATTGTAGAGGTGGAAATATACTCACTTCAATAATTAATCTTCCAGAATACGTACTTCCACACGGCGGTTTAAACGTGCAGCCTCTGCATCATTTGTGCGGGAGAGCGGTTGACTTCCTCCAAAGGCCTTCGTCTTAATCCGGTTTTTACTTAACCCCTTACTAACAAGGTATTCCTGGGTTGCTTCTACGCGGTCTTTGGAGAGTTTCATGTTTAGTTTATCATCACCGCGAAAATCTGTATGTCCTTCCAACTGAATAACCATGGTGGGATTTTCCCTCAGCATTTGCACGAGCTTGTCCAGTTCTTCGTACGATGAGGCGGTAATGGTGCTTTCACCCTGCGGGAAGATCAATGTCTCCAGGCGCATAATTTGGCCTTTCGCATTTGGGGTCATTTCGATTTCTTCAACGATCCTGCCGGCGCCGATGAAATTTTTATAATCGATCGTAACGCTGGAGGGTAGGTATCCGGGCGCTTCCACCCTTACCCGATAGACTTCTTCCGCCAACATTTCAAAGGTACATGAAGGCGTATTTCTTATTCCTATTTTACTACCATAAGGCTGACTCTCATATTTTATTACGGCTTCTGTCAGGATTTCTTTGGTTTCACGGTCAATTGCAATGGCCTCAACGATAAGGGTGTCAAGGGATGCCGACCATCCCCAATGTCCCAGCGCAGACATAAAAAACAATAGTAATAAAGCTCTCATTTTATTATTTCTTTTTTATTGTAAACTCTACTCTTCTGTTTTTACTTCTCCCTTCACGGGTGTCATTTTTTTCTATTGGTTTATGTTCTCCATAATAAACCACAGACATCCGTTCCCCATCTACGCCTTTATTGCTCAAATACTGTACCACTGATTCCGCCCTGCGCTTTGAAAGTCCCATATTGTATGTTTCAGGGCCAGTATTGTCGGTATGTCCTGCCACCTCTATTTCCATCGTTATCTGTTCTTTCAACAGGATCGAAATGCGGTTGAGTTCGGCAAAAGAGTCCTCTTTGAGGACGGCCTGGTCAAAATCAAAAAACACATTATTGAGAACAACAACTTCTTCTGTTGCGATAGGCACCAATAACAAGTCGGTTTGGTCAAATTCAAAAGCATTGCCTTCATATTCGCGTAAATCGATATTCTGGCTTTCAGGAATAAATCCCTCAGCTACGGCATGGATGCCATATCTTTCGCCAATGGGGAGGACTATTTCATATTCTCCGGTAGAAGGGTTGGAAGTAATCATGCCCAGTTCCTTTCCGTCAGAGAGTCTTTCATAGGTGATTCTGGCCTCAATGGGTTGTCCGGTTCGGCTATTGGTTAGTCTTCCTTTTACAATTATGACAGGTTCAGGACGCTGAAAGACGGGCAGTTCAATGCGAAAGATATCCGTATCGTCTTCATTAACACCCCTGGAATAGTAGGCATAATCTGAAGAGGCAGGTATATTGAAAAACACATCTTCAAATTCCGAATTGATTTGCGGTCCCATATTTTGCGGTTCAGACCAGTTGGTCCAGGTGTCATCCAGGCGCTTGGCGACATAGATATCATGGCCGCCGTATCCGCTGAAACCATTGGAAGAAAAGTACAGTGTTTGATCATCGGCAGCCAGAAAAGGTGCAGACTCTTCATTGGCTGTATTTATTACATCACCCAAATTGAGGGGCTCTGTCCACGTACTATCCTCTTGCATAAAGCTGACATATATGTCCCTGTCGCCATAGGAGTCTTCCCGTTCTACCGACATCAGCAGAGTTATCCGGCTGTTGGCCAGGTAAAAATTAGCTTTTTCAGACATGTTATAATCATTGAGAATATCCAAAGCAATGGGCTTTGACCACTCTCCCCCGGCACTACTCGTCATGGAAACGCCTGCTTCCATTCCACCATTTTCAAGGTACTTATTGCCCACCAGCATGATGGCCGTTTTGCCATCAGGGGTCACTGAGCTCACATAGTTGGGGCCTGCAGTATTAAGTGTCGGGCCAATATTTTCCGCTTTTTTCCACTCGCCATTTTCATCTTTTTCTGAAAACCAAATGTCTTCCGGATCATCTATTCCACCAATATTTTCGGGGTGGTTTTTTCGACTGAAATACATAATTTTCCCATCAGGGGAGAGTACAGGTTTATATTCCTTATACTCACTGTTGATGTTTTCACTTAATCGTTCTACATTAATGTCAACCGCTAATTCATCAGGGACTTCTATTTCGGCCACAATGGGTATGTCTGAATCGGTAATGGCGACAGCATCGATGCTATAATATTCCGGAACGGCCACACCATTAAATTCCAGTTTTACAGCCGCCACCTTATAACTTGTCTCGAAAAATAAATTCAACATCCGGCCTTTGAGGGGAATAGGACGCGGTTCAAATGAATTTACGGTGTATTCATTACCGTCATTGTCATACACTAAAACTTTGGTCAGGGCAGAAGGGCCATATGATTCGCCAATTGCTATTTGTTTTATTGCAATGGGGTTTTCAAAACCCAACATGATAAATTCTTTTGAGCTGGCTTTGTCTGGAGTCCAGGCATTTGGGCTTTCTCCACCGACGGGCAATACATTTGGCTGCCCCAGGGCTTGTTGTGCTGAGTATTGTATTGGGGTAAGTTCAGAAGAAAAATCGATGATTTCATTGGCCCATTGCACCACCTGTGCATTCACCGGGAGTATGAGGCAATAAAAAATAAGGAAGAAAAATACTGATTTTTTCATACCAAACTATACAAAGACACAATTACCTGAATCTTTAAACACATCGTAATGTCAAAAATTTAAAGTTACAATGTACTACAATAAGTCAGGGATTTAAAATTGTTGAAATAAATATCTCTTTTTCTACCGGTGCCTGTATGCTGTCAAGCTGTTGATTAAACCGGGTTACGAGTACATTAAAATCTTCCTTATAATCTTCCTTCACCGGTTCAGCAGCGGGTAATTCGACCTTCAGGCCATCTACCTGAACACCATTTTTCCAGAACCGATAGCACAGGTGACTGCCAGTGGCCAGTCCGGTAGCTCCTACAAAACCAATCACCTGACCCTGTTTTACTTTTACGCCATGTTTAATACCGCTGGCAATTTTAGACATATGCAGGTACTGCGTGCTGTAGGCACCATTATGCTTTATTTTTACATAATTGCCATTGTATTTTTTGTACTGTGCTTCAGTGACTATACCTTCTGAGGCTGCCCGAATAGGCGTTCCGGAGGGTGCGGCAAAATCTGTACCCAGATGGGCCTTCCATCTTTTTTGCACGGGATGGAACCGGTTACGTGTATAGCGGGAGCTGATACGGGTAAATTCCACGGGGTATTTTAAAAAAGTCTTCCGAAGGTTTACACCTTGTTCATCAAAGTAATCAATGCCTCCCCCCTGGTCGAAGGCAAAGGCCCTGTAATCATTGCCAAAATGCTGAAAATAGACAGATTTAATTTCATTTAGACCGACTACCTCTCCTTCCACCAGCTTTTCACTGTATACTATTTTGAACATATCTCCTTTTTGTAATGCGAAAAAATCGATGTTCCAGGCAAAGATATCTACAAACCGGTTAGTCAATTCCTGAGATACGCCCAGGTCTTCCATCGTTACGGATAAGGAGTGCGTAATGATACCTGAAAGGGTACGTTCCCTGATCTCTATTTTACGTTCTTTCTTTTCTGCATAAACGGAGTCGCCCAGATGATAAACAATGTAATCCAGTCGGCTGGGTTCATACACAAAGGCTGTTACCATCGTTGATGAATCCTTTCCATACACCAGGGCATAGTTTTTTCCCGGATTAATCTTTCTCACGTCAAAGACATCTTTTGTGGAAGAGGCCAGTTTGAATATCTGCTGATGGGAAACGTCATACTTAAGCAATATTTCCGAAACACTTTCATTGGATTTGACCTGCCCTTCGATAATCCTGAGTGAGTCTGTATTGAAACCATACCGGAAGTGTGGCGTTCTTATTACACTTTTTTCTGTGGTAAGAAAAAGGGTATCAGTCTGAAGGTTTTCGGACAGAATGTTGGCAGTACCAGTGATCCGATCATTAGCGGGGCCGGCGTAAAAAACAAAAAATGTCACAGAAATAAATAACAGAATAATTGCCGTTGAAAAAATAATCAGGCCTTTTCTTTTCATGTCTAATCCGTTTATAGTCAAAAAAATCGTTTCAAAAACGCAATGTCGATCTTCATAAAGAGTAAAGAAAGCGACGCTTTAAATCGGAATATGCTATATATTTACGACAAATATTAAAAAATTATTTGAAATACAGAACTTAAAAGCAACAAATGAGTTCTTATTGTATTGAATTAGTTACAAATGATAGAACTGAATGAGGAACTAATCCGTAGACATTTTATCGATTTGCGGGAAAAGGAGCTTATCGATGAAATGATTGAAGTAGGCATTATTGATGAAATCGCTGAGGGGAATCTGGTCATGGATGTAGGGCGATATATCAGGTCCGTCCCGCTCATTATAAAGGGAACAGTACGAATCATGCGTGAAGATGAGGAAGGGCGTGAGTTATTTCTGTATTATCTGAAACCCGGGGAAACGTGTGCCGTATCGCTCACCTGTTGTATGGCCCAGGAGAGGAGCAGTATCCGCGCGATCGCAGATGAAGATACCGTAATGCTTCGCATACCTGTTGAGAAGATAGACCAATGGTCCAGCAGGTATACAAGTTGGAAAAACTATGTTATGGGCACCTACCGGCAGCGTTACGAAGAACTGCTCTATACCATCGATTCCATTGCCTTTATGAAGATGGATGAAAGGCTCTGGAGGTACCTCATTGAAAAATCTGCCATGACCAACAGAAACGACCTACAGATTACCCATCAGGAAATAGCTGATGCCCTGCACTCTACCCGGGAAGTCATCTCCCGATTATTAAAGGCCCTGGAAAAACAGGGCAGGATTCAGTTGGGGCGAAATAAAATAAAAGTTATTGAAGAGGAATTGTAAACGCCAGTTCAAAAAAGGGCTTTCAGGTCGAATTTTTCTTTTAACCCGAGCAGGTCTTGATATACTTTTGGATTAACAGGGATGCCTTCTGTTTTTCGCCGCGCTTCTTCTTCGCGTTCCGGATCACCGGGAATCAGGACTTTTTGGTTATCATTGACTGGTTTAGCTGATCTAAATCTTTTTATCCAGGTATCCATATTCTGTTTAAACTCTTCTGCCGGGCGAAAGGCATCAATACGCATAGCTCCTAAAAAATGTCCAAGGCCTTCTCCGACAGGATCATCCGGGGGAGACAGGAAGCTCACGAATGGGGGTGCCCAGGGGCCGTAGTTAGCTCCGGAAAACACGGCTGAAAAGATATCAACAATGGCTCCAAGGCAATATCCTTTATGGCTACCGTGGATGCGATCACCCCCCAAGGGCAATAATGCGCCCCCCTCTTTTACAGCATAAGGATTCGTGGAGGGGTTTCCATTTTTGTCCTGCACCCATCCTTCAGGGGCCTGTTCATCATTGCGTTGTAATATTTCCATTTTCCCATTAGCAGCGGTAGTGGTAGCAAAGTCAGCCACAAAGGGGGGCTCTTCCTTTGCGGGAATGGCCACCGCTATGGGGTTGGTACCCAGCATGCGTTCGCTGCTGAAGGTGGGCGCCACGAGGGGGCTGGCATTGGTCATGGCCATCCCGATCATGTCGTGTTGCAGCGCCATCATGGCATGGTAGCCAGCTATACCAAAATGGTTTGAATTCCGGATGGCCACCCAACCGGTACCTGCGGTCCGGGCTTTTTCCATGGCAATTTCCATGGCTGCCGGTGCCACAACGAGGCCCAATCCGGCATCACCATCAATGACAGCTGTTGAGGGTGTCTCATGAACCACCTGAATATTGGGTGTGGGATTGATCCTTTCAGCTTCCCACAGGCGCACATAACCCGACAGCCGGGCTACACCGTGTGAGTCTATCCCACGCAGATCAGCAGAAATTAAAACCCTCGAAGCAAGTTCAGCATCAGTTGTGCTACAGCCTATTTTCCTGAATACTTCAAAGCAAAATTGAAATAAAAGATTGTATTGGATCATACCCCGGTTTTTTGGGGCAAAGGTATTAAAATATTAAATACTCACCGACGCATTCTCGTTAATTATCTCATATAAAACACCCTCTTTAAGTGCATACCTTGATGTTTTAATTAATTCAATAAGGTGCCTTTTTAGAATAAATGAAATCAGACAGCTTGCTACAACGATCATATCCGCCCGCATAGGTATCATTCCCTTCATGGCCAGGCGACCTTCCTTGTCAAGTGTAAGTAGCTTTCGGTGTGTTTCCCAGTAAGTATTTTTATCCAGCACTTCCGTAGTGGATTTTTTATTTGTCTTTTTGTTATTACGGCTGTGTTGAATGTCAAAAAGCGTATCAAAAGTACCTGAGGCGCCCACCATTTGACGAACTTGGTATTTGCGAAGTTGAATAAACAGTTCTTCAAGTTCATTTGAAAGGTATGTTTCCATACAGTCCACGTCATCAGGGTGGATGGGATCTTCTTTGTGGAACATTTGTAGTAATCGCTGGGCTCCAATTTCGTAACTCCTTTTCCAAAGAACATCCTTTTCATTGGCGATGATAAACTCTACACTGCCACCACCAATATCCACAATGAGGGTATGATCTTCAATCTCAGTGGCCAGTCGTACTCCATTACAGATGAGTTCAGCTTCCCGCTCGCCATCAATAATATTTACTTCAATACCCGTGTTTTCTTTAATCTTTTGTGCAAATACACGACCATTATTGGCATTTCGAAAGGCACTTGTGCCATAAGCATGTACCTCATGGATGTTATTTTCCTTGATTACTCCTTTAAAATAGGATAGTGCACTCAACGCGCGCTCCTGGGCGTTCGGATGGATTTGTTTTTCTTCCATGCCTTCATGTCCCAAACGAACAGATCTTCTTGCCCGGAACTTCACTTCGTATGACCCATTTAGCTCAGTGATGAGCAGATGGAACGTGTTGGTGCCCAAATCGATTATGGCGACAGGTTGCATAAGTTTTTAGATCTTAATAGGGCCACAATATAAAACATTGTTCAAACAGCAAACATTTAACAATAGGTGAAAACCCCTAATTTATGAGGCAATAAGGCTATAATAAAAATCGGGGTCATACTAAAAACCAAAGGAGAATTTATAACTTGCCCATATTAAATAAATTTGAATGCATCAATTGATAATAATGTAACTGTGGAGAACAATAACAATAAAAGCCGCTTTGAAATTCTGAAAAGAAAAAACGCAGAAGCTTTAACCGGAGGAGGGGAAGAAAGAATAAAGCAACAGCATGCCAGAGGCAAGCTTACTGCGCGGGAAAGAATTGATTTACTGGTGGATGAAGGTTCTTTTGAAGAGATTGGAAAATTTGTAATGCATCGGAGCAAGGACTTTGGTCTGGACAAACAATATTACCTTGGCGATGGGGTAATCACGGGTTATGGCACCGTCAATGGACGGCTGATATATGTATATAGCCAGGATTTTACGGTATTTGGCGGTTCACTTTCAGAAGCTCATGCAGAAAAGATCGTGAAGATCATGGAGCATGCCATGAAAAACGGGGCACCGGTCATCGGATTAAATGATTCAGGTGGGGCCCGTATCCAGGAGGGTGTGGTGTCGCTGGGCGGCTATGCTGACATCTTTTACCGCAACACACGAGCTTCTGGAGTAGTGCCACAGATTTCGGCGATCATGGGACCGTGCGCAGGAGGAGCCGTATATTCTCCTGCCATTACGGATTTTATCTTTATGGTGGAACATACGGCCTACATGTTTGTCACCGGGCCCAGTGTGGTGAAAACCGTAACCCATGAGGATGTGACTTCTGAAGAACTGGGGGGAGCCTCAACGCATTCTGAAAAATCAGGTGTGACGCATTTTAGTTGCCCTTCAGAAGTAGAATGTATCGAAGGCATCAGAAAACTACTGGGGTACATACCACAAAACTGTGAAGATACGCCACCTGTACTGATCTGGGAGGGCGGGGAGCAGGATTATATTTCAGCACTTGATCGTGTGGTACCGGAGGATCCGCATTTACCTTATGACATCAGGGAAGTCATTCATCCGATAGTTGATAAAGACAGTTTTTTTGAAGTGCACGAAAAGTTTGCCGGAAACATTGTGGTGGGTTTTGCACGTCTGGCTGGAAGGAGTATCGGTATTGTGGGCAATCAGCCCGCAGAACTGGCCGGTGTGTTGGATATTCATGCCAGTGCAAAAGCAGCCAGGTTTGTCAGGTTCTGTGATAGTTTCAATATTCCTTTACTCGTCTTTGAAGATGTTCCGGGTTTTTTGCCTGGCACAGACCAGGAATGGAATGGAATAATTATCAATGGAGCAAAACTGCTTTATGCTTTTTGTGAAGCTACAGTGCCGCGTATCACTGTGATTACCCGAAAAGCATATGGAGGTGCTTATGATGTGATGAACTCCAAACATATTGGTGCCGACCTCAATTTTGCCTGGCCAACAGCCGAAATTGCCGTTATGGGGGCAAAGGGTGCTGCTGAAATCATTTTTAAGCGAGAAATAGCAGAAGCAGATAATCCGGAAGCCAAACTACAGGAAAAAATAGCGGAATACACGCAGAAATTCGCCAATCCATACCGTGCGGCCCACCGGGGTTATGTCGATGAGGTGATTATGCCCGGAGAGACAAGAAAAAAACTGATCAGGGGATTTAAAATGCTGGAAAATAAAGTGGATAATCTGCCGAAGAAAAAGCACGGCAACATACCTTTGTAAAAACGATAAGCTATGAGCAAAAAAAATAAAAAATTCCTATTCGAATACCTGAACAATGCTTCTCCCACTGGATTTGAAAGTAGTGGACAGAAAATATGGCTCGATTATATTAAACCATATACAGATGACTTCTTTACTGATACGTACGGCACGGCCGTTGGCGTTATTAACCCGGACGCTAAATACAAAGTAGTGATTGAGGCCCATGCTGATGAAATATCCTGGTTTGTCAACTATATCACTGATGAAGGCTATATCTATG
>JAOUKJ010000397.1 GCA_029882675.1 Cyclobacteriaceae bacterium | reverse complement strand
ATCAGTTATCAGTTAGTGTGGGGGTGTGGAAGGTATTATGGGGATGGAACTGGCCCTAATCCCATAACGTCACCCTGAGCTTACCGATGGGTCTCACTATCAGTGGGCAGTCAACAGTACGCAGTAGGCAGTAGGCAGTATGTGTGGGGGTGTGGAAAGGCCAATGGGGGTGAAACTGACCCTAACCCTAGAACGTCACCCTGAGCTTGACGAAGGATCTCAGTAGCAGTGGGCAATCGGCAGTCGGCAGTAAACTTGGTGGAAAATTTTGTGAGTAGTAACCGGATTTAGTCGGCAGTTTTCAATTGGTGTGGAGATGAGGGTGAAGGAGAAAAAGACTGCTGTCTGCAGTATAGTTGTCGTAAAAATTGGAGGAACCCCTCCGGTTTTTACACCATGTTAAGTCTTACTACTTATTACTCCCGTGACTACGGGACTACTAAAAAAGCGTAAGAAGCAGTAAATACACTTGCAATACAGTCCCGTATTTTGCACCTTGTAACGTCTTAATACTTGATACTCATATCTCATTAAAAATGTCAAGAATAGTAGTTGCAGGAAGCTCAAATACCGACATGGTGGTGCGGAGTAGCCGGATACCGGCTCCCGGTGAGACCATCATGGGAAGCGCTTTTTTTATGAACCCCGGAGGCAAGGGGGCCAACCAGGCTGTGGCGGCTGCCCGGCTGGGGGGTGAAGTGACCTTCATCGCACGCGTAGGTGGGGACATGTTTGGCGAAAAAGCCATTCAGGGGTTTCAAAAGGAAGGTATCGATACTTCTTTTGTTTCTATTGACGAAAATGCCCCGTCCGGTGTGGCCACCATCACGGTGGACGATCACGCCGAAAATGCCATCGTGGTAGCGCCCGGGGCCAATGATACCATGACCACCACACATATTGACCAGGCAGAAGCGGCCATTGCCAAGGCCGACATCCTGCTGGTGCAATTGGAAATACCCCTTTCTGTAGTAGAACACATCGTAGAAAAAGCCCTCTACCGGAATAAAAAAGTCATTCTCAATCCGGCACCGGCACGAGAACTATCGGATAGTTTGCTGGGCCAACTTGATGTGATCACACCCAATGAAACCGAGGCCGAACTGCTCACTGGCATCAAAGTGACCGATACCCCATCGGCTGAACAGGCCGCAAAGGCCCTTCAAAGCAAAGGGATCCCAACGGTAATCATCACCCTTGGGGCCAAAGGGGCCTATGTCCTGAGTGAAACATTTGCCGGACTTGTCCCCGGTCATCAGGTAAAGGCCGTGGACACCACGGCCGCCGGCGACACTTTCAACGGCGCCCTGGCCGTGGCCCTGGCCGAAGGAAAGGAAATAGCTGAGGCCGTACAATTTGCCCATGCTGCCGCTGCCATCAGCGTTACACGCCTGGGGGCACAAGCTGCCACCCCCTACCGGCATGAACTGTAAATCCTACCGATGAGACTTTGGTCTATCCATCCCAAATACCTCGATGCAAAAGGCCTGGTGGCCTTGTGGCGCGAAGGGCTGCTGGCCAAAAAAGTATTGGAAGGGAAGACAAAGGGCTACACCCGTCACCCCCAACTCCTTCGTTTTAAGCAATGTCAATCTCCGTTGGAGGCCATCAACCTGTACCTGAAGGTCGTGCTACAAGAAGCCACTACCCGCGGATACAACTTCGACAAAAGCAAGTTACAAATCCCTGCTGAAAAAGACCTGACCCTACCGGTTACTACCGGCCAACTTCAATATGAATTGCAGCATCTGAAGGCCAAACTACAAAAACGGGACCCCCCGGGCTGGGAAAAAATACGGCCTCTTTCCCGGGCAGATACCCACCCTGTGTTTTATCCGGTAGAAGGGGATGTTGAAGAGTGGGAAGTAATTGTTTGATTTCAGGTCTTTTATCTGTATTTTTAGATAATAACCCACCTCTCTAAATAAAAGTAATGCACTTTCAGATACTTTCTGTTTTAACCGCGTTATTCTGTGTAATATCATTCCCTGCGATCATCATGGCTCAAAAAACGGATAGGGTACCCAATTTAGAAAACCTCAAACTAATGAAAAAGCAAGCCATTGTAGAAGTGGCCATAAACCAGATACACAAACACACTGCCTTTTCGATTGATACCAGTCAATTTCAAAACATCAAAGTCCTGGCCGGAGAGTCGATGATTATCGTTGCATTCCGAAACCCGGTCAAATACGTACCTTATAAATCAGCTCACTACTATGACCTAAGCGTGATTTTACCAGAACTCCAATTCAATTACTCCCCCGTGGTAAATCCTCCAAATTTCAAATATTCAAAAAACAACATCACATTTTTCAAACCTTCCTCTTCGGATGAAACCAATATGCGGTTTGTGGAAAAAGCGCTTGAAAAAGTCATGCCTGTTCCCTTTGAAAGTGATCAAACAGGTAATGGACTAATAATCAGAGAACATAAGAAATATTTCGAAGTGCTGGTTCTGACCGGGTATTCAGAAACAACCTATCAAATTGACCGGAAAACCGGTGTCATTCTGTCTTCTGAACATTATGACCTGGAGCCCGATCCGGAGGAAGAAGTCCTGATTGAAATCAAGTAAAAGCCTTTATCGTGAAATTATTGAATTACCGGGGCCGCTGATAGCAAGGGCAGAGAAACGGACAATGGTTAACCCCCTGAAGTAACTGACCTTGAAACATTGCCTTTGATAATTGCATTTCCAATGACTTTATTGCCTTTGAAAAATGTGTTTTAATGCGCATCATGAAACTGGATATTTCGGAATTATTGTTCGGTGATGATTTTGACCTTGTGAACAAAGGGGCCATAGCCGAACAGTTTATTGGGTTGGAGGTCATGAAGCATTCCTCTTGTTATAGGCAGGAAGGACTGTTTTACTGGCACCGTGAAGCACTAAACAGTAATGCCGAAATAGACTATTTAGTGTCCGTCTATAAAGTCGGCCACTTGGCTCTTTACGTTGAAATTTTAAGGGATTTTTCCCCGCTCCCGAAGGATCGGGACGGCGGGGAAAAACTTTTAAACTCTGACATTATGGACAGACACTTTTGTGGAGTATTCGACGGGGTGGAATTAATGTTATTTCCCGCAGGCAAAGACCTGCGGGAAATAGCAACTTTAAAACGGATACCCGTTCTTCTCAATCAAATACTCCGCTACTTTTCTCCTGGCATTTTTCAAATTGTAAGGATCCGTTTTGGTAAACCGCTTCAGGCCGAGCATCAGCATTTTCAGTTCATCGCCTTCTGAGAAAGCATACACGGCCTCTTTACCGGCCTTGCTCACCACATCCACGGCCTCATAGAGGTATATCCGGGCCATCTCGGTCCGAATGGCACAGGCGGCCTCTCCTTCCATACCGATCACCTTTTCTACCCTGAGCAATACCGATTCTGCCGCATATATTTCAATGAGCATATCGGCCACGGCCATCAATATTTCCTGTTCATCCGACAGCTTTTGCATCAGTTTTTGCACGGCCGCCCCAGCCACCACCAGTGTGGCCTTTTTCAGGTTGGCCAGTACTTTCTTTTCTGCTACAAAAAGACCATCCTCCTCTCCTGCTGAAAAGTCGGGTACCGACATCAGTTCTTTCTGCACGGCCATGGCCGGCCCCATCACGTCCAACCTTCCTTTGAGGGCCCGCTTCATGAGCATATCCACGGTCAGCAAGCGGTTGATCTCGTTGGTACCTTCAAATATCCTGTTGATGCGGCTGTCGCGGTAAGCCCTGTCCATGGGAGCGTCTGCTGAATAGCCCATACCACCGTATATTTGCACGCCCTCGTCTGTAACATAGTCCAGTACTTCCGAACTGTGGACTTTCAATATGGCGCACTCAATGGCATATTCCTCCAGCGCTTTCAGGCGGGCCTGTGCGGGGGTTTCTCCTTCTTCAATAAATTTTTTATAAATATTCTGAATGTTATTGCTGGCCCTGTAGCAGGCCGCTTCTGAAGCATAAATCTTCGTGGCCATCATCGCCATTTTATGTTTCAGGGCACCAAAAGAGGATATCAAAACGCCAAACTGTTTCCTTTCGTTGGCATATCCCACAGCCAGGCTGGTTGTTCTTTTACTTCCCCCCAGGGCTGCCGCCGCAAGTTTTATCCGACCAATATTAAGTATGTTTACGGCTATTTTAAAGCCCTTACCCCTTTCAAACAACAAATTCTCTACAGGCACGGGGCAATCGTTGAAAAAGAGCTGTCGGGTAGATGACCCCTTT
>JAOUKJ010000396.1 GCA_029882675.1 Cyclobacteriaceae bacterium | reverse complement strand
GTAATTAGTCAGAAAACCAAATAAAAAAGCGCCACCAATGCGTAGTATAATGGTGTAAATCCATTTCAAACCGGCCTTTTGAGTGATAACACCTTCAATGGGCAGGGCATGGACAATAAGCATCATGCTGGCCAGGACAGACATCTGCATGACGCTGAAGGAGCTGTAATCAGTTTGTGTGAAAAAGATGATCAGGGCTGAATAAATATTTGCGAAGATACAGGTGGCCCATACCAGCCCCATCTCACCGGGTAGCCCTACAATATCCATCAATGGATCCAATCCGCCGGCCAACCATTTTACGATACCGAGTTCTTCCAGTACTTTGATCACAATGATCGCCGGTACCATGATTTTCATCAGGGTAAGGTAGGTAGTGTTGGTATCCTTAAACAACCTTTTCAATACAGTGACCTGGTGTTTTTGCATGCCCCTTTGTTACTAAAAGTTTAAAGGCTGCAAATGTACGGTGGAAGACGGAAATATGACAGTTATCTATGAACAGTTATCAATAAACAGTCAACAGTGATTCATTTTACGGTTATATATCAATGTAGTAAATGCCCCCGGGTTTTAGGCGCCAAAGCAGCATGCAATAAAAATTACTCCCAGCAAGGTTGCTGTTTCTCAATCCTCTTCTACATTGGAGGCATATTCTATGGCCTCTTCAAAACCCATAGACCGGCCTTCGGCCATCAGCAGGTGAACTTCGCTTTCTTCCACTACTTGCATTGATTTCCCAACGGTCTTGTTAAACCCATTGTCCCAGAAATCGAGCCGCATCAGTTTGGCGTTCATTTCTTCAAATTTTTCAAGGGCTGCACCGGTAAGTCTCAAAGCCTTTTTGTGTCTTCCCTGGCCTGCCAGTGACATGGCCAACCCTGTCATTTCTACAGCCACCTGTAAAAAAATGGAGGCCTTATGAGCATGTAAAATCGCAGCCAGATACCTTCTTTCTCCCTCTTTATAATCACCACAAAAGAGGGGGATGTCTGCATAAATATGTTTACATACGGTGGTGTACCATGAACTTCTGGAAAGGTGGATGTTTTTATATGCTTCATTGATTACAGGTGCTGCTTTTTCAGGTTCCTCCCGTACTATATGATACCATGATAAAAACATTTTATAATACAATTGGAGAACGGGACTTTCTTTGGTGGTTCTGAGCTTCAGGCCTTCATTCAGTATTTCTGCACCTCTTTCGTGTTTTCTACAAGCCAGGTGTATAAACCCGTATTGCGGATACATGTTGGCCAGATAAATCTCATCATTAATGTCGTTAAAAATATCCATGGCCCGGACTGTTTTTTCAAGCCCCTTTTCCGGCTCGGGGTTATTTCCGGCATACCAGGTTTCCATGATCCCGTAATAAAACAGGCAACGTGCCAGGTGTTTGTCTTCCACCTGATATAGCTTCATGGCTTCAGCAAGGTGTTCCTTTCCAATCAGCAGTTCGGAATGCTCCCACCAGTACCACCCCAGATAACCTGCGAGCATGACAAATTTCTGTGGTTGTTCCCGGGCCATTTCCAGGGCCCGGATGAAATTGGGGTGCTCGGCGACCAGTTTGGGAAGGTGGGCGGCCTCGTTGAATATCCGTTCGTTGTGCGCCTGCCGGGCATAACTGATGTGGTAGTCAATATAACGGTCTTTCAAAATAACAAGGTCTTCATTGTCTAATTTACTGTACGCATATTGTTTGGTGGGCTCCAGCAATTTGTATCTGGTTCTGTCTGCAAATTCTACCATGACCAGGATCGACTTATCGACCAGGCTGGCTATTATTTCATTGAAATTAGCATTTTTCAAGGCCCCAAAATTACATACCTCTTCGATGGCCTCCGCACCAAAAACGGTATTGAACAGGCACAACCTGAAAAACAACTGCTTTTCTTCTTCTGTCAACAGACTAACGCTCCAATCCATGGTGGCCTCCAGTGTCTTATGTCGTGGCAGGGAGGTGCGCAGGTCTGTAGATAAAACTTTCAACTCGTGACCGAGGTGCTCGGCGATTTGTGCAGGTGAAATAAACCGGGTACGCGATGCAGCCAGTTCTATGGCCAGTGGGATACCATCAAGCTTTTGGCAAATTTCCACCACCGGCCCACTGTTTTCTTTGTTCCAGGAGAAATCAGGACGGACTAATCTGGCCCTGTCTAAAAAAAGCTGGATGGATATGTTTTCCGTAAGGCCCGTTAAATCAGACGGGTCAACTCCCTGTGGTATGGGTAGGGTAGGTAGTGTATATACACTTTCCCCTGAAATTTTCAGCACTTCCCTGCTGGTGATTAAAAATTTTGGTTTTAAGGTAAAATGGGTCAGGTGCGTCAGTATCCGGGCACATTCATCGATGAGGTGCTCACAATTGTCCACGATCAGGAGCATTTTTTTATGCGATATTCTCGAAGCCAGTGTTTTCAGTATCTCATCGGGATCCTGCTCGATCATATTGAATATTTCGCCAAATACGTGGAGAACAAGTTTTGGCTGTGTGATTGGTGCCAGGCTGATGAGCCATACACCATCGGGAAAAAGCAGGTTGATGGCCCGGCCAACTTCCAGTGCAAACCTCGATTTTCCACTGCCACCCGCCCCGATTACTGATACGATTTTATTGTTGGAGAGTAAATTGATGACCTCGTCGATCTCTGACTTACGACCGAAAAACCTTGTGGGTGGATCGGGCAGGTTGTTCAGTGTTTTTTTATTGGTCTTTTTGCCCTCATATTCCGATATGATGTGTTTGAAGGCGTTGATGAAATCAGGGACTGTTTGTGACAGGACCTCTTCATTGCCAAGTAGTTTGAACTTGCCCGGAGGAACGCCAAAATGGTCGCTAAAGCATTTAATGAAATAGGTGTTGCTGTTAAAGCCAACCATATCGGCCACTTCAGCTACAGACAGGTTGTTGTCGGTCAGTAGTTCCTGCCCGTAATATAAACGAATAAGGCTTAAGAAATGGTTGGGGGAATGCCCGGTCAGTGATTTGATTTTTCTGTGCAAATGCCCCCTGCTGAGGCCAGCTTTTTCTGCCATTTGTTCTACGCCAAACAGTTCGTTGGAAAGGTTGTCATGTACGATCATGGAAACCTTGCTGATGAAGGGGTCTTGTATTAAGGTCAGGTATGTCATAATGCTAAACAATTTAATTGTTTGTAAATAATTTTTACACAAAACCTTAAACTATGTAGTATGATCGGACAAATTTTAAGGTATTTCATACCTGATTGCTAACCCTTCATGCTTTTGGCCCTCTACATTTACCAAAATTATAGCTCCTTGATGGTTTGGTTTACCTGACCGTTGAATGAGAGGAGTATCAAAACCGGACTGTTTCCAAACCTTAAAAGCATTTTAATTATGAAGAATTTCTCTTACACATTGACCGTCTTTATTTTAATTTACAGTGGGACCATTGGTGTTTTTGCACAAACAGGTATTCCAACGAAAATGGAACCCATGGGAGAAGAGGGATTTAAAGTCCTTAGCGATTTTTACAAGTACGACAAAAATGTCCCCCTGGACTATAAACTGATCAGGACCGCTGATTTTGAACACTTCACCCGGGAGAAATTTGTATTTACCGGCCACAACCGGCGCAAAGTACCGGCCTTTCTGGCTATTCCAAAAACCGGAAAAGGGACTTATCCTTTGATTTGTGTCATGCACGGTGGTGGCTCGCATAAAAACATATATTGGCCGGATGGTTCTGCAGCGGAAGGGCATATTGCCCGAATGACACAGGAACTCATAAAATCGGGTTATGCGGTGCTTATGCTTGATGCATTGTATTATGGAGAAAGAAGCAATGCCGATTATCACGACCACACCGTTCCTCACAGACCAGGTAACGAAATTCTGGTTCGTGATGTTATCATTCACAGCACAATTGATTACCGCCGGGCCTTTGACTACCTGGAGACCCGGGACGACATAGACATGTCGAGAGTGGGCTCTTACGGCCGTAGCCTGGGCTCCATGATGAGCCTTACCCTGGGCAGTATGGATGAGCGGGTAAAGGTGATGATGCCTTTTGCATTACCGACAAATATTTATGATCAACAAATGGGAGATTTGCAACAGGTTGAAAAGGTGTTGGCCCCCTGGCATTACTATCACGGGCTAAAAGGCAAGTATGTTTACTTTGTTTACAGCAAAAAAGATCCCTTAAACTCTCCCGGCGATGTGGGCAATCTGTATAAACTTTTTGAAAGTGATAAAACCCAAAGTA
>JAOUKJ010000027.1 GCA_029882675.1 Cyclobacteriaceae bacterium | reverse complement strand
ACTCCCCCTTGCTTATACATGCCATAAAGGTAGCTATTCAGGTTGCCCAAACGGATATGACCGTGCTCATCACAGGTGAAAGTGGGAGTGGAAAAGAATCCTTTTCGAAAATCATACATCACCTGAGTGCCCGAAAGCATGGGCAATTTATTGCGGTAAACTGCGGGGCTATCCCTGAAGGGACAATTGATTCCGAACTTTTCGGTCATGAAAAAGGGTCTTTCACCGGAGCCCATGATGCGCGGAGAGGTTATTTTGAAGTAACAAATGGTGGATCTATCTTTCTTGACGAAATTGGAGAAATGCCAATAGGTACTCAGGCCCGATTACTCCGGGTCCTTGAAAATGGGGAATTCCTGCGCGTGGGTAGTAGTAAAGTACAGAAAACTGACGTCAGGGTGGTGGCAGCAACCAATATCAACCTGTTAAAAAATGTAGACGCAGGCAAATTTCGTGAAGATTTGTATTACAGGTTAAATACCGTACCTATCTATGTACCTCCGCTACGCGAAAGGGGCCAGGACGTTGAATTACTATTTAGAAAGTTTGCCAGTGATTTTGCGGAAAAATACAGAGTGAAACCGCTTTCCCTGACAGAAAGTGCCAAAGACCTCCTCATGAAGTATCGGTTCCCCGGCAACATCAGACAGTTGAAAAATTTAGTTGACCAAATATCAGTCCTCACCCAGGATAATAAAACAATTACAGACGAAATTCTGGCCGGATACCTCCCCAAAGAAGGGAGCAACCTGCCTGCCCTTTACCGCGATATGCACCAAAAAGATGATGCGTTTTCTGAAAGGGATATTCTGTATAAGATTTTATTCGATATGAAAAGCGATGTGAACGACCTGAAAAGACTTGTACATCGCATTTTAAAGGATGAAGATAATGAAGGTGAATTACTGGAAGAACATCAACAATTATTCTCAGATATCGAGGAGCCAAAACCCACAGCTTCTTATTTGTTGAATGCGCGTAAAGAAGAGATCCTCCCACAAATTAAAATAGAACCGGCGCCAGATGATGATGAAAACATACAGGACATTTCGCATGAAACTGAGGACATCGAATCACTCTCTCTGGAAAAAAAAGAAAAAGAATTGATCATCAGGGCCTTGAGAAAAAACAAAAACAAAAGAAAATATGCGGCACGGGATTTGGGGATATCTGAACGGACATTATACAGAAAAATAAAATATTACGAACTCGATGATTTATAAGAATCGCATATACATTTTATTGATACTCCTTTCAATAATTTTCCTGAAGGGTTGTGGCATTTATTCATTCACGGGAGTAAGTACGGATGCTGAGACCATCACCATCAACAGCTTTTTTCATGAAGCCGATGCTGGGCCACCAGACCTTGGCCAGCGATTTACAGACGAAATACGTGACTATTTTCAACAAAACACCAGTCTGGAAATGGTTGAGGAAGAAGGACAGCTTTTTTTTGAAGGGGCGGTTACTGACTGGCGCCTGACGCCTGTTTCTGCCCAGGCTTCACGCAACCCGGATGACATCAACACTGCTGCGCAAACAAGGCTAACGATTACTGTGAGTGTAAATTTTGCTGATGTGAACCATCCGGAAAACGACTTTTCCAGGACATTTTCTTTTTATAGTGATTTTGACAATGAGGTCTCAGTTTCTGAAGTTGAAGATGACCTGATTGAAGAAATCTTTGAACAAATTATTCTGAATATATTTAATGCATCCGTTGCCAATTGGTAATTTTTAATTAACTTTATTTTTCTTCCAATTTCTAAAATAGTGAACAAACAGAAATTTCACCAACTTCTCCGGGATTTTAAAGACTTACCGGATACTGATCTCAGAAAGCTGGAAGAGCTGGAAAAAACTTACCCATATAGTCAGGTTATTCATGCCCTGGTCGCCAAAGCACATTTTAGCATTCGCTCCGAACTAACAAAACAAAAGCTCAGCCAGGCCGCTATTTACGCTACTAACCGGGGAGCACTTAAACATTTTGTAGAAGGAATCACACCCGTTTCTTCCAGCCCAACGAAACCCTTCGCCCGAAAAATTGTTACCCCAAAGCCAACCGTTCAGAAAATCACCCCCATAAAACCCCTAGAAAAAACAGAAACGGAAGCAAGTAAAAAGCACCGGGAGGAAATAGAACACATACGTGAAGAAATATATTCAACACTCAGGCAATTGCAGGTATCTAAAAAAGATGTTAATGAGTTAACTGATAAATATGTCGAAGAAGAAGCTTTTCAGAATCCATTAACTGTCACGCCTCCTTCATCTGTTGAAAAAGAGGATCAAAAAAAAGATATAGTCACGGAGGAAAAAATCAAAAAAGTAAAAAAGTCTCAAAAAAAACCCCTAAAACAGCCGAAAGAAGATCAAATAATTGAAAGTACTGACGCATCCTCAACCCACACTTCACACCAAACATCCCCATACATCGAAGAATTAGTAAATACAAAAGCGGAGAAATCCATTGGTATAAAGCAAAAACAACAGCAGGATATCATCGAAAACTTTATAAAGGCCGAACCTTCCATAAAGAAAGCATCTCAAAGAAAGAAGACTCCTGAAGAACAGGAACAGGAAAACCTGGCTCAAAAAAGTACTGAATTTAAAGAAGAACTTATTTCGGAAAACCTAGCTAAAATCATGTTAATGCAGGGAAAGAAAAGTAAAGCGATTGATATTTACAAAAAATTAATTTGGAAATATCCCCAAAAAAAGACGTACTTTGCAGGCCAAATTGAAGAACTAGAAAAATAAGTTTCATGTACATACTCATAGTCAGTTTAATATTATTTGTAGCAGCACTGCTCATCCTTGTTATTTTAGCCCAAAACTCAAAAGGAGGCGGTCTTTCAAGCCAATTTGGAGGTTCCGGGGCTAGTAATATGATCGGCGTAAAAAAAACCGGTGATTTACTTGAGCGCCTCACCTGGGGATTGGCCATTACCATGCTGGTTCTTACGTTGAGCACAAACCTCAAACTAGGTCAGTCTGCACCAGAAGATGAATTTTCAGACCGCATAGAAGAACAAGGCCCGGCAATTGATTTCGGGAATGAAAGCGGACTGGAGCAACTCAACCCTGCAGATAATGGATCGGTACAGGAAATACCTGTAGATTCGGCCAATTAATAATTACTCACATGTTGTGCCAGAACCTCACGGGCCACAGGCACGACTGTTTCCGTATATGGAAACTTTATAGAAGTTCTAAACAGAAATGTGGCGGGGTTTGGCCATTTACATATTCTTTTAATCGTTGTCAGTTTAACTGATTCAAAAGTACAGACCACTGGTTTGTACAACCTCTCGACCAAACGCAAATTAATACTGGGTTTGTTTAGAGTAGCATGATACAAGCCCAACGAATACTGATAGATATTTGCATTCCTGCTGTTTGCCACATTGATTATAAGATACCCTTCATTCATATACAAAGGAAGCATCCCAATCGGCTCCAGCAAGCTATTCTCAGCTACAAACTGACATAAATCCTCCCCTTCCGCCTTGACTTTTTCAAAATGAGGAATGGCAAACCTAATCGTATCTTTTATTGTCCGAATAGTCTCCTGAACTACATGTTCCTTATAAACTAGCTTTTTATTAACTAAATCAATAGCCTCAATTTCCCGTGTAAAATGAGCCGTCATGTTATCTGAACAATTTTTCACCTGGAGTAAATCATTCAACCTGCAAGAAACATCGGATAACAATGGGAACAATTTAGCTTTTCTCAAGAAACAATTAGCCTCTTTAATGTAGGCCATCAAAAGGTATTTTTTATGTTCAAAATCTACGGGTCGCCTGGTCAACCAATCTGCACTTAATCCTGTCATACATTTTTTTAATTGAGAATATACAAAACTTAGCCTTAAACAACAACTTCAAGTAAAAAAACATGCAAAATTGTCAGGTTGTCATAAACACTGCCGTCATTAAAAAAGCAAAACCTGTAAATATGTCTTACTTATTGGCTATTTAATTTTTGGCACAAGAAATGCAAAAAGCCGTTTATAATATCATTGCGAAATTTATAAAACGTTAAATAGAAAATGTCTAAACCAAAAATTAAACCACTTGCAGACAGGGTTCTGGTAGAATCTGCTGCAGCTGAAGAAAAAACTGCTTCAGGAATCATTATTCCCGACACCGCTAAAGAAAAGCCTCAGAAAGGGGTTGTAATAGCTGTTGGGGAGGGCAAAAAAGATGAGCCCCTTACAGTAAAAGAAGGTGATACGGTTTTATACGGCAAGTATGCTGGTACAGAACTCACTTTTGAAGGGAAAGAATACCTCATCATGAGAGAGGCTGATATTTTTGCCATCATCTAAGCAGATAAGCTGAACATTAACTAAACTAAAAAAGGAAAGAAAATGTCAAAAAAAATTTTATTTGATACTCATGCCCGCGATGGCCTTAAAAAAGGAGTAGATAAATTATCAAATGCCGTAAAAGTTACGCTGGGACCAAAGGGAAGGAATGTTATTCTGGATAAAAAATTTGGTGCACCTACAGTCACCAAAGACGGTGTATCAGTTGCCAAAGAAATAGAACTCAGCGATCCATTAGAAAACATGGGTGCTCAATTGGTCAAAGAGGTTGCCTCTAAAACTGCTGATGATGCTGGTGATGGCACCACCACTGCTACTGTTTTAGCCCAGTCTATTTTTAGCCACGGTATTAAAAACGTAGCTGCAGGAGCTAATCCAATGGATCTGAAGAGAGGTATTGATAAAGCTGTTACATATGTAGTAGAGCACCTCCACTCCCAGGCAAAAGCGATTTCTAATTCCAATGAAATTGCTCAGGTAGCTACAATCTCAGCAAACAACGATCCTGAAATAGGCAAAATGATTGCCGAAGCGATGGATAAGGTTGGCAAAGATGGTGTAATCACTGTTGAAGAAGCCCGTGGTACAGAAACTGAAGTAAAAACTGTTGAAGGTATGCAGTTTGACAGAGGTTACTTGTCTCCTTATTTTGTAACAAATACGGATAAGATGGAAGCAGATCTAGACAGCCCTTTTATACTGATCTATGATAAAAAGATTTCTGCAATGAAAGAACTTCTGCCTATCCTGGAAACTGTTTCTCAAACAGGAAAGCCCTTAGTAATCATTGCTGAAGATGTTGATGGAGAAGCCCTGGCTACGCTGGTTGTAAACAAGATAAGAGGTGCATTAAAAGTAGCAGCTGTAAAAGCTCCCGGCTTCGGTGACAGAAGAAAAGCTATGCTGGAAGATATAGCTATCCTTACTGGCGGTCAGGTTATCTCAGAAGAGCGCGGATACAGACTTGAAAATGCTACACTGGAAGACCTTGGTACTGCTGATCGGATGAACATTGATAAAGACAACACGACAATTATCAATGGTGCCGGTGAAAAAACCGATATTGAAGCACGTATCAACCAAATCAAAGCTCAGATCGAGAGCACTTCATCTGACTATGATAAAGAAAAACTTCAGGAAAGACTGGCCAAATTATCTGGTGGTGTTGCGATCCTTTATATTGGGGCCGCTACTGAAGTAGAAATGAAGGAGAAAAAAGATCGTGTGGATGATGCGTTACATGCTACAAGAGCTGCCGTTCAGGAAGGTATTGTTCCAGGTGGTGGTGTAGCTTTTTTAAGGGCTGTTGAAACACTGGACAAAGTTGCTGTTGACAATCCCGATCAGGAAACTGGTGTAAACATCATCAGACTTGCGCTGGAATCTCCCCTTAGAACTATTGTAGAAAATGCCGGAGAAGAAGGTTCAGTTATTGTTCAAAAAGTAAAAGAAGGCAAAGGTGATTTCGGTTACAACGCCCGCGAAAACAAATATGAAAACATGTTTGCTGCTGGTGTAATTGACCCCACTAAAGTGACCCGTCTTGCTTTGGAAAATGCATCTTCAATTTCTGGTTTGTTACTTACCACTGAAGCTGTGGTTGTAGAAGAGCCTGAAGAACATTCAGGAGCTCCTGCCGGAATGCCTCCCGGTGGCGGAATGCCCGGTATGATGTAATTCAATTATTATCATATATATATTTCAATGGCTTCACTTTTGGTGAAGCCATTTTTTTTGTTTTTGTTTACATAGCATTACCACACGTTATGGCCTGGAATTCCAGTTACCTATCCTAATCTGTATAAATATGAAGAAGATTGTTCTTTTAACCTTGATTATTGTATTCTTCTACAATATCAATACATCCTTTTCCCAGCGAAAAAAATCAAAAGATACACCTGCTACTAACGAAAAGGAAGCCTATAGCCCTAAAGTATGGGATGGTATGGAATGGAGGAGCATCGGGCCATTCAGGGGGGGAAGAAGTGCCGCTGTTACTGGTGTTCCAGGCAAGCCCAACCTTTTTTATTTTGGAGCTACCGGTGGAGGCGTCTGGAAAACTAACGATGGGGGTAACTCCTGGGAAAACATATCAGATGGTTTTTTTGGTGGTTCTGTAGGTGCTGTGGCCGTGAGTGAATGGGACAACAATGTGATTTATGCCGGCGGTGGTGAAGTGACCGTCAGGGGAAATGTATCATATGGATACGGTATGTATAAATCTGATGATGCCGGAAAATCCTGGGAGCATATAGGCCTTGAAAATTCCAGACATATACCAAGAATCGTTATCCACCCCAAAAATCCCGACATTGTATATGCCGCCGTGCTGGGCGACCTCTATAAGTCAGCTAATGACCGTGGAGTATATAAGTCGATAGATGGTGGAAAAACATGGCAGAAAAAGTTATTTGCAAATGCGAATGCGGGAGCAGTGGATCTGGTTATGGATCCCAATAATCCACGAATAATGTTCGCCTCAACCTGGAAAATACGGAGAACACCCTATAGTCTGGAAAGCGGTGGTGAAGGTTCTGCATTGTGGAAAAGTACAGATGGTGGGGAAACCTGGAAAAACATTTCGTCTAATAAGGGTCTTCCTTCAGGTGTTTGGGGTATTTCCGGAGTATCAGTCTCCAGGGCTAACTCAAACCGTGTATTTGCCATAATAGAAAATATGGATGGAGGCGTATTCCGCTCAGATGATGGAGGTGAAACATGGGAAAAAACCAATAGCGACCGAAGTCTACGACAAAGGGCATGGTACTATACACGCATCTATGCAGATAGTAAAGACGTTGATAAAGTGTATGTTCTGAATGTAAGCTACCATGTATCAAATGACGGGGGAAAAACCTTTAAATCAGGTAACGCTCCACATGGCGACCACCATGACCTCTGGATTGCTCCTGAAGACAACCAACGGCTTATTATGGCCGATGACGGTGGAGCCCAGGTATCGTATGATGGCGGAGTAAACTGGTCAACCTATTACAATCAGCCAACAGCTCAATTTTACAGGGTGACTACCGACAACCATTTCCCTTACCGCATTTATGGGGCTCAACAGGATAACAGTACCATACGCATACTTCACCGTACCGATGGCGCATCGATCGGAGAACGTGACTGGGAACCCACAGCCGGAGGAGAAAGTGCCCACCTGGCTGTTCATCCCGGTAACAGCAATATCGTTTATGGCGGTAGTTACGATGGATTTCTTACCCGTATAAATCATCAAACAAATGAAGTCAGGGGTATCAACGTGTGGCCAGACAACCCGATGGGGCACGGCGCAGAAGGATTTAAATTCCGCTTCCAATGGAATTTTCCTATTTTCTTTTCACCGCACGATCCGAAAAAACTCTATACGGCATCCAACCACCTGCACGTAACCTACAATGAAGGTCAGTCATGGGAGCTGATGAGCCCTGACCTTACGACCAATGATCCCAAAAAATTGGGTTCCTCAGGTGGGCCAATTACAAAAGACAACACCAGTGTTGAATATTATTGCACCATTTTCGCTGCGATTGAATCCCCTTATGAGAAAGACCTGCTTTGGACAGGATCAGACGATGGCCTAATACATATGAGTGACGATGGTGGAAAGACCTGGAATAATGTCACTCCGCCCAACATGCCTGATTTTATGATGATCAATAGTATTGATGCTAATCCCTTTGTTAAAGGAGGAGTTTATGTTGCAGGCACACGCTATAAACTGGGCGACTATCAACCTTATTTATACAAAACGACCAATTACGGAAAAACCTGGCAACAGATTACCGGAGGAATTCCGAAAGACCACTTCACAAGAGTTGTCAGAGCAGACCCCCAAAGAAAAGGCTTATTATATGCAGGTACTGAATCAGGAATGTACCTGAGTTTTAATGACGGTGCAAACTGGCAGCCTTTTCAACTCAACCTACCCATCGTTCCGATCACAGACCTGACTATAAAAAATGATAATCTAATTGCGGCTACACAGGGACGAAGTTTCTGGCTCATTGATGACCTCACTCCGCTGCATCAGATTACGCCCGATACGGAAAAAGCACCCTCCCATCTGTTTAAACCAATGCCTTCATACCGAATGGAAGGAAGATCAGGTACTCCTTCACGTACGGCCGGAACCAACCACCCGGGTGGAGTTATGATCCACTTTTATTTAAAAGACACAACGGCTTCTGACACCGTAACAATAGACTTTCTGGAGAATAATGGAAAACTGATACAGCGTTATACATCAAAACCTGACAAGAAAGAAAAACCCTTAGCAATCAAGCCCGGATTTAACAGATTCGTGTGGAATATGAGATACCCTGAAGCCGAAGATTTCAAAGACATGGTACTTTGGTGGGCTTCACTCAACGGCCCCAAAGCACTTCCGGGAACCTATAAAGTGAGGCTTACATATCATGGGCAAACCTCCGAACAAGAATTTGAAATACTTCAGGACCCGCGAAGTTCGTCATCGTTGGAAGACTTGAAAGCTAATTTTGACTTTATGATTGAGGTAAGGGATAAACTTACAGAAACACATCAGGCCATCACGAATATCCGGGAAACACGAAAACAAATAAATGCGGTGAATGAACGAGTAAAAGATTCAGATGGTACGGAAAAAATTTCAGCTTCGGGAAAAGAAATTTTATCAGAGATAAAGGAAATAGAAGAAACACTCTACCAAACAAAAAACCGCAGCAGCCAGGATCCACTAAATTATCCCATCAGACTAAACAATAAACTGGGGCACCTAAACTCACTCACTGATATGGGTGATTTCAGGCCCACTGACCAGGCCATCGCTTTTAAAAATGAGATCATTGAAGCCATTGATTCAGCGCTCAATAAACTTTACCTGATCTTTGAATCAAAAATACCTGAATTTAACGCCTTAGTACAAGAGGCAAAGGTGGATGCTGTTCAACTGAAATAGTTTTTAACAGACATTAACAAATTTCAGGAAGCTTTTTTTCACCATCTCCCGTCACGGGAGGTGGTGAAAAATGCTTTATATTTATTTAATTATGCTTGAATAATCGCAAAACAAATCACACATTTACCCGAGTGGCCTGCCTTCAAACTAAAACCTTTTCCCGAAGCACAAACCAATATCTATGTGGCTAAAATGCACTTCACTCGCCAGAAATTCAGGGCTATTTCTGGTAGAGCGAAAGGGACCCATGATTGTTTTTGGCATAAGCTGTATATCAGATTTAAAGGCCAGAAAATAACCCTGCCAATTCACCACATTGACCATATATTTCATCATTAATCCCGGCAATAAATCAAAACCAAGTGCTGTACTACTTGATGCTTCTTCTTCGTATTGTAAAACATTCAGGCCGGTACCAATGCTCACAAAATGTCTTTTGCCCAGCATCACCGCAAAACTACCGCCTACAACAGTACAGCTATAATGTAAAAACAAATATGAGTTTGTGGTATTATTATATCCATATGAGACGCCACCGCCTGATCGGGCAAATGTAAATCCGAGTCCTTTACTCGAAAAGAAATGTAAAATATCTACGCTCCAGAAAGGATTCAACTTTGAAAATGGATGTTCAGCTGGCTTCAGACTATAAATTCCCGGGCTCAGATCATTAAATCCTGAATTAATCATAGCTTGCTCTATATCCCTGTACTGATTGGACAAATATCCCCCTATACCGAAACCAACATACGATTGTTGACCATAACCCAACAACCATTGTAATAAAAAACACCCCAGTAAAATACCTCTTCCCATTACTTTTATTGCCTAATAAAAAACATCATCTTGCTAATTTCACCTGATAAAAAATATAAACGGCACCGGACAGCAACATCAATACCATTATTCCTATGATGATGAAGGCCCGGCTATTGCTGAGTTGAAGGTCATCAATTTTTTTATTTTGCTCCTTTATTTCCTGTTGACTTAACACACGATAGAAGTTTGTCGCAGAAAGTCTTTCTTCAATTTCAAGAATGGAAATACTCTCCTTTAAATCCAGACACTTCAACAACAAGACATAAGCTTCATTCGATTTACCGATCACAAAATAAATTTCAGAAAGTGCTTTTTGTATTTCAAACCTATGCTGATGACTATTCAACGTTTTGGCATATTCAAGCGCTTCCTGAAGCACTGTAATTGCCTGATCATTTTGGTTGCTCTTGTGCAAGGCCTTTCCAATGGCAATTAGTGCATGTATTTTGTTATTCACCATGTTTTGAGAACCAGCCAACTCCAGGGCCAAATTATATTTCATTAAAGCACTATCATAGTGCTTCCGAAGAAAATGAATATTTCCAATATTGAATATGGGATCAAATTTCACTTCCGCCAAACCCGCCCGATCAGCTAATTCAATAGCCTTTAAATAAAGTCCGATAGCTTTTTCATGGTACGTCTGTTTTTCATAAATATTGCCAAGATTGTTTAACACATTAATTTCCATAACCGTGTCATCAGCTTGTTTTATGATCTCAAGTGCATCTTCATAATAGGATATAGCTTCATCGGGTAAACCCTGTAACGAGTAGAGCGTTCCTATATTACCCAAATTACCAGCCTGGCCCTCTATATTATTTTCACGTTTGTTTATTTTCAAAGATGCTTGATAATATTCAATCGCTTTATCCAACATACCCTGATTTTTATATAATACACCCAGGTTATTGAGGGCATTAGCTTCTCCTTTATTGTAATTGATTTTTCTTGCCAGCTTAAGACCCTCCTCTGCAAAGTTTTTAGCGCTGTATACGTCATCAAAGATCAATGACCTGAATAACTGATTATATATATCGACTTTTTCGGCGCCTTCGGACAATGGTAGTTTTTTCTTCAAATCCTCAACCGATTGAAATGCCGTCAAAACAACAAATATAGCCACCACTAAAAACACAGTAAAGTGCTTTATTCTAAACTTTATCATATGTATTGATTATTTAGTTGTAAGTAAAGTTGAGAAAAAAAGGGGGTAATAAAACATTTTTTTTAGGAATTTCCTATATTCGTGTACAAATGTAAAAACATGGAAGGTCTAATAAAGAAGAAATTAAATGCACTGGCGCATATTGCCAAAATCGATGGCCATTTTGCCGATTCAGAAAAAGATGTCTTATACGATATCGCCAGGAAATATGGGAAGGAAGATCATGAACTTTTGGCAATCATTGAAAATCCGGAACCCGTTGGTGAATTTCACGAATTAACTGAATATCACAAATTGGAATTCATGTATGTGGCCATAAAAATTATGCGTGCTGATGGTCTGATTTATGACAGTGAAGTGGAATTTTGTAAAAATCTGGCCCGAAAAATGGGATTTAATCCAGACATCGTCGATGAGTACTCTACCGTTGAAGATCTCAATTTTGAACTCTTTCAGGTAGAGGGTAAAGCGTATCTTTTATAAACAGCTAAAATCCTTTATTGACCTTTTGGCTAATAAAGTCTATTGTTGTGCTTTTGCGAAGTCAATACATTTAGCAAGCGTTCAGATAATATAGCGACTTATTGAACAATTAATAAGGAATATTTTACACTTTTCTGAACGTGTAAAATACCCCTCGTTATTTTATTCCGTAAAAACACCCATAGAACAAAACTTATCAATTCGGGCTGAAATACGTTCTTCTTCAGATTGTTTTTCAAGCATCTTAATTGAATCTACAATACTTTTTTTCAAAATATGTGCAGCCTGCTTTTGTGAAGTATGCGCACCGCCAAGTGGTTCATCTATTACTTCGTCAATAAGCTTCAATTTCAGCATATCTTTTGCTGTCAACTTCAAGGCCTCTGCGGCTTGCTCTTTATAATCCCAGCTACGCCATAAAATGCTTGAACATGATTCTGGCGAAATAACAGAATACCAGGTATTCTCCATCATCATCACCTTATCACCAATGGCTATTCCGAGTGCACCACCGGAAGCCCCCTCCCCTATGATTATACAAATCACGGGCACTTTCAACTGAAACATTTCCTTCAAATTCCTTGCAATAGCTTCACCCTGACCGCGCTCTTCCGCTTCCAAACCCGGGAATGCCCCAGGCGTATCTATAAGGGTTACAATGGGCTTGTTGAATTTTTCAGCGAGATGCATGAGGCGAAGGGCCTTTCTGTACCCTTCCGGGTTGGCCATTCCGAAATTTCGTTCCTGCCTTTGGCGGGTATTCCTTCCCTTTTGCTGCCCTATAAACATATAGGTTTTTCCATCAATGGATCCAAAACCACCAACCATCGCTTTATCATCTTTCACATTGCGATCGCCATGCAATTCGATAAAATCATCGGTGATTTCATAAATATAATCCAGGGTATAAGGACGATCCGGGTGTCTGGACAACTGAACCCGCTGCCAGCGGGTCAAATTATTGAACGTTTCCTTCTTAAGATTAACTATCTTAGATTCGAGATTTTTAATGGCACCAGAAATGTCTACATCTCTTTCATTGGTAAGCCGTTTCATATCCTCAAGCTTTAATTCAAGCTCTGCAATTGGTTTTTCAAAGTCCAGGAGCATCATTCTTTTTTATTTTCCCAAAGTTAAATAAAATTTAATGTAAAAAAGCCTGAATAAAAAAAAACCAGGCATGGTAGCCATCTACTACTACCAGCCTGGAACCAATAAAAGGGTATTTATTTAACCTAAACCTATGATACTTGTTTCATGAATTGATTTACAGCCTCCTTATTAGCCGGAAAAAATGTGGTATAAAAACCATCATTTTCCAAAAGCTGGGCTATTGTACCTTCAATCACTTCCTCTGATAATTCATCAACAATAACCATGTTACTCGAACAAAAAAAGTTGAAGTTTGTCACTTCACCCTCATCATTCTTTCTCTTGCGTATATCATCGATTTCCTGAAAGGTATAGAAGCTACCAACGTATTTTTCACCATTACCCAGCCTTACAATCAAATCTTTGTGGCCATTCTCTGTACTTAACTCCTGATAATCAAACGCTTCCATAACTCTCTTTATATTAAATTTTATCAAATGTAAGCACACCCGTCAAATTCCGACAGGGGCAAAACAGGATGTTAAATCCTGTTTCGCTGAAAGCATTATGATTAGGGCGGTTTTGTTTTTGAAATTAATTGAATTCCACTAGACACATTAGGTAAAATGTATCAGTACTTATAAATACCTAACTGGATGGCTTTTTTCACAAGCCCGGCGGTATTCTTCACTTTGAGCTTGCGGAGCATATTTTGTCGATGGTTTTGAACTGTTTTGTCGCTCAGGAATAATTTTGAGCCAATTTCTTTCATTGTTAGCTCTTCACAAATCAGAATCAGTATTTCCCGTTCACGATCCGAAATATTACTTGTTTTTAAATGATTGGGGTCTATAGATTTCTCCACAACGCCCATCCTTAGCGCCGAAACTGTTATTTCATTGTAGTAAAAGTCATTATCCATCACGGATATGATTGCTTCATGGACTTCCTCCGTATTTGTTCCTTTCACCAGAAAGGCATGAAAACCTAACCCCATGGCATGAAATATTAGCGAAGGACTATCATACATGGTCAATAGTATGATTTTCACATCTTCAAAATGCTTAATAATATACTGACCTGCCTCCATACCATTCATCACAGGCATTTCAAAATCCACCAACACCACATCCGGAGGATCCTCTTTCACCATTTTTATGAGCTGTTTTCCGTTATTGCATTGCTTTACAACCCCCACTTCAGGAAAAGTCTCCACTACCTGAGCAAGCATCTCTGCAAAAAGGGCATGGTCATCAGCTACATATACTTTCAGATTACTAATCATTTTATTTTTCACTTCCTGTTTGCTATGATTTGCTTTGAGCTTATGTAAAATTAAGAAAAGTTATTGATTTATTTTATTGTGACCCAAATACCTTCCTATTCAACGGATTAAAATTTATTTTAAAACTATTGGAAATATATTTTGTAAACCCCATTAAAACCAATACTTTTGCGCCTGCAAATTGTTGATCGTTTGATCAATACCTCGCACGGGGTGTAGCGCAGTCCGGTTAGCGTACCTGCTTTGGGAGCAGGGGGCCGCAGGTTCGAATCCTGCCACCCCGACCTAGTCCGCCTTGGTTCATCAAAGAACCAAGGCGGTTTTTTTTTAAGAGCACGCTCATTTCTTTTTCCACATAACCAATGCCCCGCTCCCCCCTGCCCCTGCTGTCTATGACCCTGAGTTTCACCTGCCCGTCAACAGTTATCGGGCCGGTATATTTTGTTGAATTTAAGTCCGGAACAGTACCATCTGTCGTATAATATATTTCCAATCCAGGAAAGGCCGTATTGGCATGTAGTTGCCCCCCACGGATCACAGCCCCGGGAGGTGGTAACCTATAATTAAAACACAAATTAAACCATACAGATACTGCATCAAGCCTGTGAGCGGATATTCAAGCCTCCATTGTTTAACCCGGATTATGTAATAGCATTCTATTACGGCTTAAAAATGCTGTAAATATGCACAAAAAAGCATTATTTGGTACTCACCATAATGGTGACTATGCCTCCGTGCCAATCCCGGACTTTGATCCGGGACTGCTTTTTCGCACATCTTTTGTGCCTTTTTAACCCTCATGACAAATCCTATTGCATAAACCGGGTTTAATAGCTATAACCAAAGGGTAGATCCATAAAAATTGTATTTGCACATCTATTCTCAATCCTTGTGATCAGATTCCCCGCAGAAGACACCTGTCCGATTGGAAAGCCAATACCCCAACTGTAATATCATTCTGAAGGCCTCACGATCCCGGGTGAATATTTTAAAACCTAAAACTTTATTATGCTGAATAGATTAATCTAATCTTTGTACATTCGTGGTCATGTACTGTTTCTACAATCCCTTATTATGAGCACCAAGAAAACCGTTCTGGCCCTTGTCTCCCACCCCGATGATGCCGAATTTCTTTGTGCTGGTACACTTGCCCTTCTCCATCAAAAAGGCTGGCAAATACATATTGCCACTATGACCCCGGGCGACTGTGGGAGTAAAGACCTGAGCCGGGAGGAAATCAGCCGGATACGACGCAAAGAGGCCACACAGGCCACCTCCCTTCTTGAAGGAGAGTACCACTGCCTGGAATGTGATGATATCTTTGTGATGTATGACCGGCCCACCCTGCTTAAGGCCATCACACTAATTAGGCAAGTGCGGCCAATAATGGTACTGACCATGAGCCCCGATTGCTATATGGTGGATCATGAAACAACGAGTAAAATAGCTCAAACGGCCTGCTTTTCAGCCGGGATGGTCAATATCCCCACCAAAGGCCCTGCTCCCATCGACTATACTCCTCACCTTTACTACCTCGATCCCATAGAGGGTAAAGATAAATTTGGAAAAAAGGTTCAGGAAGGGCTGGTCGTGGATATCAGCCATTTCATTGAAATGAAAGAACAGATGCTGGCCTGCCATGAGAGCCAGCGAAACTGGCTGCGGGAACACCACGGTATGGATGAGTATTTACTGGCCATGAAACGCTATTCCCGGGAACGAGGAAAGGACATTGGCGTGGCATATGGAGAAGGCTTTCGTCAACATCTGGGGCATGCCTTTCCGCAGGATGACCTTTTGAAAAAAGAAGTTGGAAGTGAAAAAAGCTGACACAATAATCAATGCGCACTGAATGATTGCATTGCAAAAATGAAAAACATTTTTATGCATTAAAGAAAAAGATATTTTCCGCCCCAGGGGGTGGGAAAACATTTAAAATACATTTTTTTTATCCACTTGAATAAGTGAGTAACCTGTATATTATAAACGGCGTATTCGGTTATATTAAAACATTATTAAATGTTATGAAAGCCGCCTGCGTATTTAAGGTTATACATTAAATACGCTTTCGGATTTTAATGCATCATTAATCCCAGGTAGTTCTTTAATCCATTCACATCCGGACTTTCACCCTTTTGCACATAAGCACCAGAAGTACCCATAGCAAGAATCATCGATTCTTCTACCGTAAAACCATG
>JAOUKJ010000395.1 GCA_029882675.1 Cyclobacteriaceae bacterium | reverse complement strand
GGCTAAAGGCCCTTTTCAAGGCATTTTGGATCGTTGACTTCATCACCTCATCATCAGATACCCGCTTGGCTTGTGTGGTAAAACCAATGCCCGCACCGAAATCCTTAAGATCACGTACTCCAATATTGGATGTCATTATAATGATTGTATTTCTGAAGTCGACCCGACGCCCCAGCCCATCAGTCAGGATTCCATCGTCTAGTACCTGTAGCAGAATATTAAACACATCGGGATGTGCTTTTTCTATTTCATCGAGGAGAACCACGCTATAAGGCTTTCTTCTTACTTTTTCCGTAAGCTGTCCACCCTCTTCGTAGCCCACATAGCCGGGAGGTGCCCCCACCAAACGTGACACGGAGAATTTCTCCATATACTCACTCATATCAATACGTATCAGGCTATCTTCCTTATCAAAGAGGTAAGTAGCCAACACCTTGGCAAGTTCTGTTTTTCCAACTCCTGTAGGCCCCAAAAATATAAATGTGCCGATGGGTTTTTTCGGATCTTTAAGTCCTACCCTGGTACGTTGTATGGCTTTGGTGAGTTTACCAATGGCTTCTTTCTGGCCAATCACCTTATGTCCCAGTTCATCGGGCATACCCAGCAATTTACTGCTTTCTTTTTGTGCAATCCGTTTGGTCGGAATGCCGGTCATCATGGCAATCACCTCGGCTACACTTTCCTCATCAACGGTATAACGTTTATTTTTTGTTTCCTCTTCCCACTTGATCTTTTGTACATCAAGCTCTTCAATGAGTTTTTTCTCTTTATCCCGCAGTTGAGCAGCCTCTTCATATTTCTGGCTTTTCACTACGTTATTTTTTTCTTTTTTTATTTCCTCGATTTTTTCTTCGAGACTCAGAATTTCATCCGGCACATAAATATTGTTAAGATGCACCCTGGCCCCTGCCTCATCCATCACATCAATGGCCTTATCGGGAAGGTAACGGTCACTAATATACCGATCGCTCAGTTTCACACAACCCGCTATAGCTTCGGCGGTGTAGTTAACATGGTGATGGTCTTCGTATTTTTCTTTAATGTTATCCAGTATCTGCACCGTTTCTTCCGGTGTGGTGGCATCAACAATCACCATTTGAAACCGACGTGCCAATGCCCCGTCTTTTTCAATGTGCTGACGGTACTCATCCAGGGTGGTGGCTCCAATACATTGTATTTCACCCCGCGCCAGTGCGGGTTTGAACATATTGGAAGCATCGAGGGATCCGGATGCTCCTCCGGCGCCTACGATAGTGTGAAGTTCATCGATGAAAAGGATGACGTCAGGGGATTTTTCCAATTCGTTCATCACAGCCTTCATACGTTCTTCAAACTGTCCCCGGTATTTGGTACCAGCGACCAGTGAGGCCAAATCGAGAGTTACAACCCTTTTGCCAAACAAAACCCTTGAAACTTTTTTCTGAATGATACGAAGCGCCAGTCCTTCAGCTATGGCAGTCTTGCCTACACCGGGCTCTCCGATCAGGATCGGATTGTTTTTCTTTCGCCTGCTGAGAATCTGGGCTACCCTTTCAATTTCCTTTTCCCTGCCAACAATGGGATCCATTTTATCATCTTCGGCCATTCGGGTCAGGTCACGGCCAAAATTATCAAGTACCGGCGTACGCGATTTTTCCTGTCCTTTTTTCTCCTTACCCGGGCCGCCCTGTGATCCACCTCCACCAAATATTCTTGAAGACTCTTCTTCAGGCTCATCTGTTTCAGAGGCAGCCAGCGGGTTATCACTTTGATATTCGAGCAGTTCCTTTACCACATCATAGTTGACATCAAATTTCTCAAGTATTTGTGTAGCTATATTATCTTCATCGCGCAATATGGAAAGCAACAGGTGTTCAGTGCCAATCAACTGGCTTTTAAAGATCTTGGCTTCCAGGTAGGTGATTTTCAACACCTTTTCTGACTGCCGGGTCAACGGGATGTTGGTCAGGTTTTTCACATCTTTCCCCTGGATATTTCCCTTGGATACTTTCTCAACGGCTACCCTGAGTTCATCGAGCGATATTCCCAATTTACGCAACAGGCTTACTGCCACACCTTCACCTTCCCTGATCATTCCGAGCAAAAGGTGTTCCGTGCCGATATAATCATGTCCCAGCCTCAATGCCTCTTCCCGACTAAGGGAAATCACTTCTTTTACTCTGTTTGAAAATTTCGCTTCCATATGCAAACTATAAGCTTACTGTAAATCTAAATTCAATTATAATTAATACCTTCTTGAATATCTAGTAATTTGTTTCAAAAGTAACACTTTTAACAAACTATTTGTTCAATAAAGGCGTGTAGAGTCATCCAGTACCTTACCCGAATGAGTTCCTTCGCTAAAAAGCAGGTCAATTATACTGAGGTTTTCTGCAAAGGTTTTGCCAAAAAGCTGAAAATATTTTTTCGGGGTATAGATCTGTCGCTCACAATGGCTGTCTTTCGGGGTTATATAGTCCCTAAAATCATCGTATTCATTGTTTTTTGGCGATTTTTCATATGCCCTGGTTGGAACCAATTTTTTTTTCCAGCCCAGCAGATGCAGACACAATGTCAGCAGTTTAAAGTTAAGTTCAAATAGATTTTCAGTTTTAGAACGGATAATCTCTTCAAACATTTCACTATAATGGATAAAAAAAGCTGATTTTCCATACGAAGACTCCAGAGAGCGCCAATGGTTGCCTGCCCATTTTTGCGAGTGATCAATGCGTACTTCCCCACTTAAAACCTTTTTGCTTCTGTCGTACACGGGCACGATAAGCCTCACCGATTTATTTGGCCCCAGAATATAGCAACGGTTCCTGTAGGTCTGTTTCACAAAATGTTCATGTGCCTCGAGGTGAATTTCCTCATAACGGCTCATCAGGCAAAAATATTCCAGCGGTGGCAAGTACTGGAGATCGATAAGTAATTTTTTACTACTCATAAAATCGTTTACTTCAAAAAAACAATACAACCCGCATTATTCATGCGCTTTCGATTACAAGCCAAAATACCCGGTCAAGTTAATTAAAAAGACTTGTTGAGGATTAAATTAGTCTCATTTCTTTATTGTTAAAAATAAAATTGCAAATATAGCATCCTACTTTTGCAAACGCATGAATGGTGTGTTGCCAGATTAATTTAATAACTTGCTATGATGGAAAATTTATGGAATGGGGTTTATCCGGCGATAACCACCAAATTTAAGGATGACCAGACATTGGATTTGGAAAAATTCACAAACAACATTGACTCCCAGATTGAAGCCGGGGTTGATGGAATCATTCTTGGCGGTTCGTTGGGTGAAGCCAGCACACTTACTGAAAAGGAAAAATACCATTTACTGGAGCATTCGCTAAGTCATGTGGCAGGCCAGGTGCCTGTTATACTTAACATTGCCGAACAGGCCACCTTTGCCGCTGTTGACATGGCCCGTCATGCGGAAAAGGCCGGAGCCCAGGGCATCATGCTCCTGCCACCCATGCGCTATAAGGCCGATGACCGGGAAACGGTGAAGTACTTCACCGATGTGGCCGCCGCTACCGCTCTCCCGGTAATGATTTACAACAACCCGGTTGATTACAAAATTTTTGTGAGCCTTGATATGTTTGAAGAACTGGCCAAATATCCGAATATCAATGCCGTCAAAGACTCAACCCGTGACACCACAAATGTTACCCGAATGATCAATCGCTTTGGAGACCGATATAAGATTTTATGCGGAGTAGACACCCTGGCCATGGAAAGTCTGTTGATGGGCGCCGACGGATGGGTAGCCGGGCTGGTAGCCGCCTTTCCACGGGAGACGGTCGTCTTATATAAGCTGATGAAACAAAACAGGACAGCAGAAGCCCGACAGCTTTTCAGGTGGTTTTTGCCCTTACTTGAGTTGGATATCCACCCCAAATTGGTACAATACATCAAATTGGCTGAGTCCCGGACAGGCCTGGGCACAGAACATGTCAGGTCGCCCCGCCTGGTGCTTGAAGGGGAAGAACGAACAAAGATCTTGAAGATCATAGACCATGGTATAGCTTCCCGGCCGGAATTGCCAAAGGTTGAGTGAGAAGATGATAGTATTGCTCATTTCAGGATGGGTCATTGAGCGGGCGACAGAAGTCCATTTCAGCTGCGCTTAATGAAAAAAAGAGAATTACGAAATAAATGATTAGAGATATGATTGAAGGAAAAAATATTATCGGATTAGCATTAAGTGCTGAGAATAAGAACACCGTAAATGCCATAAACCCGGCAACGGGGGAAATAAT